>CAXXOQ010000101.1:0-3934 GCA_963664185.2 Caldilineaceae bacterium
GCGGGAAACCGGCTTGGTGTGGGGCAGGTCCAGGACGGTCGCACCGGTGAGGCAGGCAATGTCAGCATACGGACAATCATTCTCCGAGGGCATGGGTTCAAAGGAGGCTCCGATCACGGTCAGGGGACTTTCGCTGTTCCCGGAATTCATGGTGATCCAGGCCAGGACCGTTTCGCTGAAGCCGCGGGCGAGAATGAACAGATTGGGCTTCTGGGCATAGAGAGCTGCGGTCAGCAAAGCCAGCATGTCATCGCTCTCATGCAGTTCCCCGTCGACGGCAGCCACCAGGCAATCCTCCATGGGCAGGCGATTGCGCTTCTGCCCTTCCAGCTGCCAGCGGTTGGCCAGAGGCGCCTGCAACGTGGCATTGGGGTAATACCGGCTTTCCAGAACTCGCCCATAGTGGTCTTCCACGTCAATGATGGCATCCGGTCCCATGACATACAGCATCTCACCGATCAGAGCCGAGACTTCTGCATCCCCCGTCATGGTGTAGGCGACCTGGGCCAGTTCCGACTCATTGCCTATGGGCCGACTCTGGCGGGCCAGCACCCCATCTGCCTGCCTGGCCGCCCACCGGATCCCTTCCGCCAACAGCACCGGTGACGCCCCCGCTTCCACCAGACGCAGGGCATCCTGCACCATGGCCTGGGTCAGCACGGCAACGGTGGCACCGCCATCCCCTGCCGTGTCTTCCACTTGCCACACCATATTGCGCAGCAGCATGGCCGCCACGTCGGCCTGCCGGTCGCCGAGACTCGTCAGGCGCCGCACGATGGTGGGAGCATCTTCCAGGGCATCCGGCATGTAACCTGCATGGGCCTGATCGAATATGGTGCCCGGCCGTGGCCCCAGGGTGGGGCCCAGCAGATTGGCCACGGCATCAATCCCCTGCCGGAGGCACAGAGCCGTTTCAGGGGCAAATACCACCTGTGGTATAGGCATGACTTACGATTGCGGCGCCGGCGGCAGCGGGAACTAGCCCTTGATGCCGGTCAGGGCCATGCCCCGGATGAAGTACTTGGAGGCGAAGGCGTACACCACCATGATCGGGACTGTGGTCATCACGGAACCGGCGGACCACATGTCGTAGCGACTCCAGTAAATGCTGCGCAGCCCGGCCAGCAACAACGGCAACGTCTGCTTGTCCGGTGAATTGAGAACCACCAGGGGCCACAGAAAGCTGTCCCAATTGGCCAGAAATACAAAGATGCCCAGGGCCGCCAGCGGCGAGGTGGAAAGCGGCAGGATGATGGTCAGGAAGATCCGCCATTCCGAGGCACCGTCAATGCGGGCGGCATCCAGGTATTCATAGGGAATGACTTCCATGAACTGGCGCATGAGAAACACGCCAAAGGTGGACCAGAGGCCGGTAATGATGAATCCCCAGAGCCGATTCACCAGGTTCAGATCCCCAATCGTGATGTAGAGCGGCACCAGGACCACGGCGAAGGGCACCATCATGGTCGACAGCAGCAGCAGAAACAGGTACTCCTTGCCCCAGAAACGGTACTTGGCGAAGATGTACCCCAAAGCCGATGACGTGAGCAGGGCGAAGAAGGTAACCGTCACCGCGGAATAGACGCTGTTGATCACAGCCACGCCAAAGTGGACCCGTGTCAGGATTTCGGTATAGTTCTCGATGGTCCAGTCAATGGGCAGGAAGGACCGGGACTGCACCAGTTCCTTGAAGGGCTTGAAGGAGGCAAACACCATCCAGAAAAAGGGGAATATGGCCAGCAGGGTCATGCTGATCAGGATCAGGTGCAACACACCCTGCCTGAATCCCCGGAATGGCGATCGTTGCGCAACGGTCAGGGATTGGGGCACACCAGCCATCATCCGGCTCCGGTCAATAGCTCCAGTTGGGACGCAGGACCCTGATCTGAATGAGGCTGCACATCAGGATGAACACAAACTGGATCAGGGCCGCCACCGTGGCCGTCCCAAACCGGATATGCTGGAACGCCTCCTGGTAGATCAGGAGGTTGTACAGGTACGTGGCGGTGCCCGGCCCCCCTTCCGTCATCACGAAGGGCAGCGTGAATTCCTGCAGGGAGCCAACGGTCAGCAGGACGATGACAAGGATCAGGGTATGGGACAGCAGGGGGATGTTCACCCGCCAGAAACGCTGCCATTCGTTGGCCCCGTCCACGCGGGAGGCGTCTATGATCTCCTCCGGTATGTTCAGCATGCCGGCGGTCAGCAGGACAATGTAAAAGCCCATGGCCTTCCAGACCGCGATGCCGGACGTGGTGACCAGCGCCGTGTCCGAGGAGGACAGCCACTGGAACGGCGGAATACCCAGGCTATCCAGCAACCGGTTGAGCTGGCCGACCTCGGGGTCCATCACCATGCGGAACAGCAGGGATACGGCTACCAGCGAGACGACCACCGGCACAAAGATGATCGCCTGGTACACGTTGCGGAGCCGCCGGACATTGGCTAGGGCGGTCGATACCGCCAGCGCCAGGGGCAACATGAAGAGGAAGCTGTAGCCAGTCCAAAGCAGCGTGTTGCGGATGGAAGTCAGAAAGAGCGGATTGAGCAGCAGTTTTTCGTAGTTGCCCAACCCAATGAAAGGACTGTTTTGCGGATCCAGAATCCGATAGTCCACCATCGCAATGCGGAACGCCTGAAAGATGGGTTGAAAGGAGAAGATGAAATACCAGATGAGTGTGGGGACTATGACCACCACGCCAAAATGCAGTTGGGAACGCTGCAGGACCCGCCGTATGCGGGGCCAATCCCATGAAGTTCCTCTGGCAGGGGGACCGGGATCCAGCGTATCCATGTCAGTTGTCTGGTTGCGGTTTCAGGGGACTTGTGGCTCTGGCACCACCACGTGTACCCGGATAGAGCCTCGGGTCATGTCGGCTGGCAAGGGGTCCTGTGCGTCCGCCATTGCCACCGTCGCTGCGGCGCTGCCCTGACCCCTCCACGAGGAGGAGCCAGGGCAGACATCAATCATCTGGCACAGGGGAGTGCCACAGGGTTCAGGCAGGCGTATAGGTAGCCATGTCACTCTGGAACTGGGCATAGATGGCATCCAGCCGTTCCTGCAGGGCCGCCGCGCCCTCGGCTGCGGTCAGATTCTCCTGGCGGACTTCCGAAGCCACCTGGGCGACGGCTCCGTCCACGGAAGAGGGACTGCCGAAGCCCTGGCCATAGTAACCCGTCGTCATGGCCAAAGCCTGCAGCAGCTTCGCTGCCTTTACGGCCGGGCTGGTTTCCGAGGGATCCTCAAAGTGATCATAGACCCCGACCAGATCGCGCCAGGCCGTGTGGGCCGCCCCACCGTATATGCGGGCGTACTCGATCTGTCCTTCCAGCGTGGCTACCATGCGCAGGAAGCCGATGGATACATCCGGCTGCTTGGACTGCCGGGGGGCCACGAAGCCCCATCCGCCTTCACCCACGAAGAGGGGATCATCCGGCGGGGTTACCCGGGGCGCGCCCGTGAGTTCGTAGGCATAGCCGTGCTTGTGACCCTCAATCATGGGGGTGCCGTTCCCGCGGGCGATGGCCACCTTGCCGGCCAGGGCTGCATCCACATGGTTCTGATCCAGTTCGGTTTCAATGCCCATCGCTACCGGGGTAGCCACAAACAGTTCCATGGCCTGGACGCCCGCCTCGGTGTCCACATTGAAGTTCTTGTTGTCGTTGTCCCACCAGTCCGTGCCTTCGGACGCCAGCAGACTGCGCACAATGCCGAGATAGCTCTGGGCATCCCAGCCCTTGCTGCTCAGACCCCAGCGGACGACGGTGCCATCCTCTTCAATCTGCAGGGATTGGGCGAGTTCCCACATGGAGGTGTAGGAATCGAAGAACAAACCGCCGTTGGTGGGCGGGAAGTCACCGGCCAGGCCCAGCTCTTCCACTTCGTCAACAGGCACGTTGACCATGCTCCCGACGCCATTCATTTCGGTAGGCA
>CAXXOQ010000102.1:0-10988 GCA_963664185.2 Caldilineaceae bacterium
CTGTATTCATGTCGCGACCAATCCACGTGACAAGGAGAAAAAACCATGAATCGTTCTTCCCGTTTGCTGTCTGTTCCGGTAAGTCGCCGTCGATTCCTGCAAGTGTCATCCCTGTCCATGGCGGGTGTTGCCCTGGCTGCGTGTGTCACCCCCGTACCGACAGAAACCGCCCCCGCAGAACCTGACATGGAAATGATTGAACTGCGTTTCCAGAACTGGTTCAACGAAAGCGATATGCATACTTGGCAGATTGGCCTGGATCAGTTCAAGACGGAGCGGCCTGATGTTGAGATGAAGCTTGAATATGCGGGCTGGGGTGATACCACCAGCACGCTGCTGGCAGGCGCGGCAGCGGGAGATCTGCCTGATGTGTTTATGGCCAGCGACGAACACGTGCCTCCCGTGGCCTCCGTCGGCCTGGTCCTGAACCTGAATCCGTACATCGATGCCATGCCGGAAATTGATGTCGATGATTTCGCGCATGGCGTGTCCCGGGGCTTTAATTTCTGGGGACGCTGGTGGGGATTCCCGTCCATGACCAGTCCACCTGGGGCATTTACTACAACAAGGGCATGTTTGATGAGGCGGGCATCGCGTATCCCCCGACCGAAGGCCAGACCCAATGGTCACTGGATGAATTTGTGGAAGCGGCCGCAGCCCTGACCAAGCCGGATGGCGAACAGTGGGGCACCCAAATCAACGGGGGCCAATACCTGACTTCGGCCTTCATTTATTCGGCAGGCGGCCGGAATTACGACGATGATGGCCGCGAATGCCTGATTTCCTCCCCCGAGTCGGCTTCGGCCCTCCAGTGGATGGTCGATCTGGTCTACACGCACAAGGTGGCCCCCACGGCGGCCGAATTGGCTGGCAGTGGCGGCATCAATTATTTCGCCTCCGGTTTGGTGGCCATGGAATTGAACGGCCAGTGGTCCCTGCAATCCAAGAATGCGGAAGTCGAGTTCGATTTCGACATTGGCTTCCTGCCCATTGGGGCTATTCAAAGCACGGTAACCGGCGGGTCCGGTTTCTGCTGCAGCAATGACTCGGAGTACCCGGATGCGGCCTGGGAGTTTCTGGCCAGCTATACCAGCAGTGACACGCTGGCCGAAATGGTCGGCCGCCCGGGCCGGGGCATTCCGGCCCGCTGGAGTGCCACACCGGCCTACCTGGAAGCCGGAGGCAAGGCGGAGCATCCCGGCGCCTTTGTGGAGCAGCTGGGTTGGGCGTTCAACGATCGCGCCACGCTGGCGAGCCCACAGTTCAACGATTCCTGGGCCCGCCACTATGGGGCTATCTATGACACCGGCGAAGGTGACGTTGCCGCCGCGCTGGCCCTCATCCAGGAGGAGACCAATGAAGCGCTGGCCGAGAAATGGCAGGCTGTGACCATTGATGTTTGACCGCTAGCGTCAGCACAATGTCAGGCACAGAGGCGGGCCATCCCCGCCTCTGTGCCGTCTTGTTTGAGCCCTCTGTCGGTGTATTGAGCGAACATGCAACAACAGCCACAGGTGTTGTGGCAGGGCGGACTGGCACCCCGTTTCCGCCTGGGACTGGCCACAGTCTTGCTCCTCGTGTTGGGCGTCTTGATGGCGTTCCCTTTTTTCTGGATGCTCCGTACCTCCCTGCTTACGGAAACGGACGCCGCGGTATTCCCGCCCATCTGGTTGCCTACCTATCTGGAACTGGATGGCTACCAGGGGGTGTTCACGGTCCAGCCTTTTGGCCGTTACATCCTGAACAGTGCCTTCGTCGCCATAACCGTGATGATCTCCCAGCTGGTGACCGCCAGTCTGGGGGCCTACGCCTTTGCCCGGCTGCAGTTTCCCGGCCGGGACAAGCTGTTTCTCCTGTATCTGGCTACCATGCTGATTCCGGCCGAAGTCACCATCGTGCCGACCTTCGTCCTGGTGAGCCGCTTTCAACTGGTGGACAGCCTGGCCGGACTGATTGTGCCCGGCCTTTTCAGTGTCTTCACAACCTTCCTGCTGCGCCAGTTCTTTCTGACCATCCCCTATGAACTGGAAGATGCCGCCAAGATCGACGGGGCCGGTTACTTCCGACGTTACATCCAGATCGTCATGCCCCTGTCCCAACCGGCGTTGGCGACGGCGGCCATCTTTATATTTATCGGGACCTGGCGGAGTTTCCTGTGGCCCCTGATCATCATTCGCACCCGGGAACTGCGGACGGTACCCATCGGCCTCGCGGCGATCCAGCAGGAACAGGGACATACCGACATTCCCCAATTGATGGCGGGATCGGTGATGGCCATTGTGCCCGTGATCGCCGTCTTTCTGGTGCTCCAGCGCTACTACATCGAGGGTATCGCGATGTCTGGACTCAAGGGATAGCCGATGGCCGTCAGCACGCACACTCCTCCAGCCCCCGGCACGGTCCGCCGGCCCTGGTTCCGCATGCCCCGGAACAAGGAAGCCCTGATCGCCCTGCTCTTCCTGGCCCCCAACCTGATCGGTTTCCTGGTTCTGACCCTGGGACCGGGTCTTTTCTCGCTGATCATGGGCTTCACCAACTGGTCCGGCATCAGCCGTGCGAGCTGGGTGGGGGCCGACAACTACATCGAACTGATAGCCGACAAGGTTTTTCTTACGGCGCTGCGCAATACCCTCGTATACACGCTGGAATTCACCCCCCTTGTCATCATAGCGGCCCTGCTCTTCGCTTTGCTGTTCAACCAGAAGGTGTGGGGTGTGCCGGTGGTGCGCCTGCTGTGTTTCCTGCCTATCGTCACCGACTTCATCTCGGTGGCCTTTGTCTGGTCCTGGATTTACCACTTCCGGTTCGGCGTGCTGAATTGGGCGCTCAAGTTGCTGAACCTGCCCGCCCAGGCGTGGCTGGGCGATGTGCGCTGGGCGATGCTGGCACTCGTGGTGATGTCGGTATGGCGCTGGGTGGGGTATTACGCCATCATTCTGCTGGCCGGCCTGCAGGGCATTCCCAGCGAGTTGCGGGAAGCGGCCACGATTGATGGGGCCAATGGCCGCCAGCTGTTTCTGCGTGTCACCATTCCCCTGCTGTCGCCGGCCCTGTTTTTTGTGCTGATCATTTCGATCTCCTCCAGCCTGGCCGTATTTGAGCAGATGTACATCATGACCCAGGGGGGACCGCGGGACAGCACGATCAGCATTTCCATGTTTCTGTATCAGCAGGGCTTCCGCTTTTTCAAGATGGGATATGCCTCCGCCGTCGCCTGGATCCTGTTTCTCCTGACCTTTATGGTCACGGCCTTCAACTGGACCATTCGGCGGCGGTGGGTGTATCAGGAGTAGATGAGTATATGAACCCTTATGCACGCTGGCCTGTGGACTTCCCCACCCGATCCCGGCATCCGCGCCGGTATCCTGGCGTCCTGTGTATTGTCTGTATCCTGTTTTTGCTCGCGGCCTGTGCGGCGCCCGGGATTTCCCCTTCCCATATGGGACAGCTTGTGCCGGCAGGGCCATCGGCCGGTGTCGTGACCCGCATTCCCTTTGCGGCCAACACCGGATGTGCCGGGGCGTTCGTCCGCCATACGCTGGACAATGTGAACCTGATTGCCGGTGACAAAGGCGTGTACATGTTCGACAGCAATGGCTCAGGGGTGGCCTTGGGGGATCTGGACAGAGACCTGCTGCCCGAGATCCTCTTCGCCAACCTGTCAGAACCCAATGCCATCCTGTGGAACCAGGGTCACCTCCGGTTCCGGCGTACCGAACTGACCGATACCGAATCCCGCAGTGTCGCCACGGTGGATGTGGATGGGGATGGATTATTGGATGCAGTCTTTACCCGGCGTCAGCAACCGCCTGTGGCCTATCTCAGCCAGGCCAACGCCCTCGCCACGCAGAACGCATCGTTTTCCGAGATGGTGCTGCCTGGCATTGCGAAGTTTGCCTACAGCATGGCGTGGCTGGATACGGATCGGGATGGGGATCTGGATCTGCTTACCGGTTCCTACGATCTGGAACTCCAGGCCCTGCTGGGGGAGGGCTTTGAGGGCCAGACCAACTCGGGGGTCTACTGGCACGAATATCGGGATGGCCGATTCCACAGCCAATTGCTGGCACGGCGCTCCCAGGCCCTGGCTCTCGCCGCCTTGCCGGATCGGGATGGCACGGTGGTTGTGGCGGGCAATGATTTCCTGCTGGCAGACGGCACCTGGGCATGGCGGAACGAAGGTTGGCAGGCCCATGTGCCCTTTGAGCACACGACCCAGAACACCATGAGTTACAGCGTGGGGGATGTCAACAACGACGGACACCTGGATCTTTTCGCTGCGGACATGAAGCCGCGGACCGCTGATGCAGCGGTGCAGGCGGCATGGGCTCCCGTGATGGCGAAAGTGCTGGAAGATCCGGCCGATCGGCAGATCACGGAGAATGTCCTGCAGGTACAGGACCGACGTGGCGCGTTTGCCAATGCGGCCACGGATGCCGGGATCGCGGCCACGGGCTGGACCTGGTCCTCGCAGCTGGCGGACTTCGATCAGGACGGTTTCCTGGATCTCTATGTCGTCAACGGCATGAACGCCGTCGAATTGTTCAGTCACCTGCCGGGCAACGAACTGGTGGAAACCAATTGGGCCTTCCGCAATCTGGCGGGTGAAGGATTTGCGCCAGCCCCGGAATGGCAAATGGGACTGCGCGAAGGGGGCCGGGGCATGACCGTCGGGGATGTGGACTTCGACGGGGATCTGGATGTCGTGATCAGTAATCTGTTGGCGCCGGCGGTTCTGCTGGAGAATCAGTTGTGTCAGGGATCTTCCATCCAGATCCGGCTGCATGATCGACAATCCCACAATACCCATGGCATTGGGGCCCAATTGGTATTGCACACCAACCAGGGGTCGCAGATGAGGGTGCTGGAAGTCACAGGCGGGTATCTGTCGGGTTTGCCTCCCGTGATCCATTTTGGATTCCCGGAACCAACGGAATTGTCCCAACTGGAAATCCTTTGGCCTGACGGTGAACGCCAGGTACTGCAGAACCTGGTGTCGAACTATATGTATACGGTCATACGCACAGATTGAAAGTGGCCGGGAAATTGCGTTGGTCCACGGGCTTGGGTACGGAACCAGACACGACCTGGCGTCCCGGACGCCAGGCTGACAAGATCCAAGGTCAGGGGATTCTGTCCCATTGGGTTGTGTCTGATCCCGTGCCTGCGGGCCGAAGTCATGCAACCGGCGGCACGATGGGGCGCGTTGGCTCGGGTCTCAGGCCTGCGCAGCAGAATCGAGCGTGAACGCACCATCCTGTCCTACAGGCCCTAACCGCAATCTGCATGACCCGACATGTATCCTGAGCCGTGGTCCCCGCAACAGACAGTGCCTGGCATGCCGTGGGCAGAAGTACCCGAACAGGGCCTGTTGCCGAAACGTGTCATCCTGCTTCAGGTCTGAGAGGGTGTTTAATAACTGCATATGAGCCAATATTCGGTGTCTATATCGCTTGTCCCAACTCCACCAATTACGTGGTTTTGTGGCTGAGAGTACCATTTCACATGCCAAAACGGTCACCCAAATGCGAATTTGACGCAGACAAATGCAGCACAAATGAAGTTATTAAACACTCTCTGACAGGCAACACTTCCGGATTGCGTAACGCCTCTGGCTCGTTAACCAGCCCGCGGTCCTGAAACCAGGCCCGCAGGTGTCATATGGGACCGGGTCTACCTACCGTGGGTATTCTCTGCAGGCGCAGGCGGTGCCATCATGATCGGCAGGGAAGCGCGCACCTCGTCGTCCATGTCCGTCAAATCGGCGAAGATCCAAAGGCTCTCGCCTTCCGGGGTTACATGGAGCCATGCGGCATCTTCACTGCGTCCGCTCACAGCGAGGATGTCGCCTTGCCGCACCTGATCCATAATCGCATATTCCACGCCGGGCCCGTACCTCAGATTCACAACGGTTCCCGTTACCTGCACCTTCACAGTTTCGGCCAGGACCGGGCCCACCTCGGGCATGGCACAGGCTGTCAAGACCATGGCAGCCAACAATAGCAGTCCCAACACCAACCCGCTCCGCGCGCGATCCATTCGTACCTTGATGCCATCCATATAGCCTGTCTTCCTGTGGGTATTCATGACGTATCGAATGCGTTGGATTCTATGTCGGCCCTGTCCGCCGGGATGCAATTCGGGAATGCCCGTTGTTGTGATCTGCGGCCACACAAAGCCAACGGGCTGCGCACTGAATGGTCGAATCTGCCTGCCGCCTGGTCTTGCACTGCCACTCCCGGCCCGCAGTGTACACACATGCGCGCCGTCTGTAAGGACAGGGCAAACGCATTCCAATTTGCTTGGCAAAAACGCGGTCCCTATAGGTCTGCACCACCACCGCGCAGGGCCACATCACGCACGAAATCCGCTGTGATATCTCCCGCCTGTCGGCGGAGGCCCAGACCCCGTGCGCGACGATCCGGGGCCACTGGGCATAGGGAAAACAATCTGCATGGGGTACTGGCCCTGGCCTTCCGCGAAGATAATCGCCACCGCCGTACTGGCTGCGCCCCCGCACTGGGCCCTGCCTGTCATGGCTGCTAGGGAACGACCCGCAGCTTGGGATCCACCCATTCCCGAAGCCAGTCACCGGCCAGGTTGAGACTCAGGACCGCCAGGAAGATGGCAGCACCCGGGGCCAGTATGAACCAGGGCGCCCGGTAGATGTAGGACTGGGCATGCTGCAGCATGTTGCCCCAGGAAGCCGTAGGAGGCAGAATGCCCAGGCCCAGGTAACTCAGGCCTGATTCAATCAGAATGGCCACGGCCATGCCCAGCGTGGCCTGGACCGTGATGGGCGCGACCACATTGGGCAGAATCACCCGGATCATGATCCGCCCGGACGAGGCCCCCACCGCCTGGCTGGCGGTGACAAACTCGCGGGTCTTGATGTGCAGGACACTGGCCCGCACCAGCCGGGCAAAACGGGGCGTGTACACGAACGCGATGGTCAGCACCACATTCAGGATGGATGCCCCGAAACTGGCGATGATCAGCAAGGCCAGCAACACGGGCGGAAAGGAAAGCAGGGCATCCTGGATGCGCATGAGCAAGGCATCCAGCGGGCCGCCCCGGTAGCCGGCCAGCAGGCCCAGGGGCACGCCCACCAAGAGGGCAATCAGGATCGAGCCCACCCCCACCAGCATGGCCACGCGGCTGCCGAACACGACCCGGCTGAAGATATCACGGCCAAACTGATCCGTGCCCAGCAGGTAGGTGCGGGAGGGCGGCTGCAGGGCATCCTGGGGGTTCTGGGTGTAGGGCGAATAAGGGGCAATCAGGCCCGGCAGGAGGGCGGTGAGCAGAAAAAAGACGTTGCCAAGGGCGATGAGCAGGCCCATGCCATGACGCAGGTTCTGCCCGCCCGGCAGGCTTTCACGTCGTGAATCCGGTACGGATCCGCGGATTGAGGATGGCATAGGCAATGTCCACCAGGAAATTGACCAGAGTGTAGAACAGGACCATCAGGACAATGGCGCCCTGCACCAGGGGGTAATCACGGTTGTAGATGGCCTGCAGGGTCAGCCAACCCACGCCGGACCAGCCAAACACCTGTTCCACAATGACCATGCCCCCCAGCAAGCCGCCGATTTCCAGGCCCATCACCGTCACCATGGGCATCAGGGCATTGGGCAAGGCATGACGCCGTATCTGCAGACGCCGGGCCAGCCCCTTGGCCTTGGCCGTCCGCACGTAATCCTCATGCAGGACTTCGATCATGTCGGCGCGCAGAAAGCGGGTAAAGGTGGCAATCAGATAGAACGAGAGCGTCAGGGCCGGCAGGAGCACACGGCGCAAACTCTCGGTCGGATCTTCCCAGAAAGGCACGTAACCGGAAGGCGGCAACCATCTGAGCTTGACCGCGAAAACCAGAATCAGGAGCAGACCCATCCAAAACCCGGGCACGGCCACACCGGCCATGGAGAACGTCATGACCATACGATCCAGGAATGAGCGGTGTCCCAGGGCCGCCAGTATCCCCAGCGGCAACGCCACCAACAGGGAAAAGGCACAGGCTGGCCGCAATCAGTTCCAGGGAAGCGGACAGGCGGGCTCCGATCAATTCAATGACCGGACGCTCACTGCGGTTGGACAGACCGAAGTCGCCGCGGACCGCTGCGCTCAACCAGATCCCATACTGCACCCATACGGGCTTGTCCAGGCCCATCTCTCGGCGCAACTGCTCAAGAGCCGCCTGATTTTCCGGGCGGGCGGCCGCCCGCCCCATCCGCATCACCGCCGGATCGCCCGGTGCCAGCTGCATGGCCGCAAACACGACCATGGACATCAGCAGCAGCACCGGGACAATCTGCAACAGGCGGCGCAGGCAATACAGGCCCACGCGCTGCGGTTACTCGCTGACGGTTATGCCATCAAAGAAAATGTCCCCTTTGCCGTTCATGGACCAGCCGTGCACCTTGTCGGTCGTCAGGGCCAGCAGCGGCTGGGACTGGACTACGATCACGGGCGCCATTTCGTCCAGCACGCGCGTCTGGATCGTCTGGTAGATTTCCTTGCGCTGCGCCAAATCCGGCGTGGCGGCGCCTTCCGCGATCAACGCCAGCAACTCTTCATCGGGGTAGCTGTCTGGGTCCTGGAGGTGCGGTTTGAAAATGATGTCATACATCGAATGGGGATCGCCCCCGACATTCATCCAGTTGGCAATGGTCTGGTAGGTGCGGCCCACATAGTTGTCCAGCCATGTGCTCAGATCCTCGATCTCCACGGTGAGATTGACGCCCGCTTCGGCCAGACCGTTCTGCCAGATAGTGGCGATGCTCTCCATGACGCCGACCCCGGAAATGACCTTGATGGTGAGATCAAAGCCTTCGGGATACCCGGCCTCTGCCAGCAGGGCCTGGGCCCCGGCCGGATCGTAGGCCAGGGTCTCCGGTTCGTCGACATAGGCCCATGAACTGCGGGGCAGGGAACCAAACTGGGGCATGCCCTGGCCGAAGTACACGTTCTGCTGGATGGCGGCCTTGTCCAGGGACATGGCCAACGCCTTGCGGACGCGTACATCCTGCAGGGGTTCATACCGGTTGATGGCCATTTCCAGCAGGAACAGGCTGTTGCTGGCATTGGGTGTCTGGATGACAAAGCCTTCCATGCCCTTGAAGCGATCCGCGTCGGCCGCAGGCACTTCATACACGGCATCTACACTGCCGGCTTCCAGGTTGGTGAGAGCTACCGCATAGTCGGGCAGGATCTTGATCACGAGCTCGTCCAGTTTGGGCTGCATGTCCGCGTGATAGTCTGGATTCCGTGCCAGGACAATGCGGTCATTGGGCTGCCATTCCACGAAGCGGAAAGGCCCGGAACCAATGGGTTCCTTGCTGATGGTGTCAATGGTTTCTTCCGCCACAATGGCGATCAGGGAGACATCTTCCAGAAAAGGCGCCCAGGCGGCCATGAGCGTAAACTTGACGGTGTCACTGTCGACCGCCTCGATGGCCACCACGGGATCCATCTTGTTGGCGTAGATGGTCTCCTGTTCCGTCAGCCGGTTGAAGGAAAACACGACATCGTCCGCCGTCAACGCACGACCATTGTGGAACTGCGACCCGGAGCGCAGGTGGAACGTGTATTCTGTGCCATCCTCGGAGATGTCCCAGCTGGTGGCCAGAGCCGGCACGATGTTCATGTTCGCGTCCAGCCGGGTCAAATAGTCGAAGATGTTGTGTCCTACCAGAACGTTGTAGGCAATAAGCTGATTCCAGTGCGGATCGTAGTTGTCGATGTCCTGGGTAGAGGCTATGGTCAGGGTACCCCCGGCCATGTCCGCTGCGGCCATCTCCTGTGTGGTGTCAGGAGCTGGCGGTGCCGCACAAGCCCCCAGCACCGACAAGGCGGCGACTAAAAGAAAACAGACAATCCTGAAACTCATGGCGTTAGCTCCTGTGGCAATGATGAATGGCCAGGCACTGTGATGAAATCCCAATGCAATGAAATGCCTCAAGGGTATCTTATTGTACATAGGGGGCCGGGGCAAAGAGTTGCACAGGTGGGGCCATGGGAAGACCATGGCCCTGTAGCAGGAACGCCAGCCCTTGGCACCGCCTGCTGGCGTTGGTGGGCCCTGCCGCGTTTGGCGGTGGGCTCCTGTGGGCGTACGTGGAGGGCGCTGCGGCGCCACAGCGCCCGGTGGTGAAGGGTTGGATGCAGATGACGTCCTGTGGTCGTCTTCCCGGCAAGCGCCAGCCCAGATCCCGTACCGAGCGTTGACGCTGCTCCCACCTACAAGGATAGAGAACGCCATTTCTGTGTCCGTATGGCGGTCTGGCCTGGTTGCGATTGCGTCATCCGCCTCTACAGGAAGAGGATGTGGGACGATTCGTTGGCGCCATAACAGCCACACCAAGTGGGAAGGTGATGTTGGGGACAATACCATACGTCTAATGTGGAATTAAGTGGTCACCGTGAAAGTCTGCACCTCAATGCCGACCCCCCCGGCGCAAGAGCAGCTTCAGGGTATGGCGGGTCATCTTGGCCATGACATGGGTGATCAAACCTCGCAGGGTCTGGCACCGCAGATGTTCCCGGTGGCGTCCGGTGTTCTGCCCTTCGTGGAAGGCCCCCGCCATCCGTGCGCACACACTCGGGAGCCACGCGGTAAAGCGCGGGGAACGGGACGACGGCGGGTGGGCCCGGTACGGGGTGAGGATGTCCACCTGGTACGTTTCCCGGTACCAGCGTGGCCACTCTTCGCCCATGAACCCCTTGTCCCCGAGGACCTGAGCCTGCCACAGATCGTCCCGCACCGGGTCCCCCGGCCACGCGTTCCGCGGTGGAGGCCGACACCCGGTCATAGGCTACCGGTACCCCCTCCCGCATGCACAGCAGAACCCGTTGGTAGCCAAAGTATTTCACGTGGCGACGGGCACACACGCCGTAATCCGCGGTCTCCGTGCAATCACTCCGGCTCTTGTCCCGCTTGTACCCCACCACCGGCAGCGGCTGGTATCCCGCAGATAGAGGGAGGCGCG
>CAXXOQ010000103.1:0-7768 GCA_963664185.2 Caldilineaceae bacterium
CGCGCGGGGACTGATACGGATAACCGTATTTCCCCGCAGACTGGCTTCCCCAACCTCCGGACACTGGGTCCAAATAGGTCTCCTCTCCAGGTGCTTGAAGGCAATGGGACCAGAAGCGTCAACGGCCCGACCTGCGCACCGGGCCTTGTACAAACCATCCGCCACGGTGGGCGTTCTAACGGTCCGGGAATGCCCGGTGCTGGATTGCATGGGGAAAGTGCACGGGACCTGATTCAGGTCAGAATCCACACGGTGCGGGATTTGGGGCATATACTTGAGCCAGCGACATGCATGGTTTGGCCGGGAGGAATACATGACGGTAGCTGCGGTTACAGGTGCTTGGTCCTATCTGGGACGTCACATTACCCGAGAGTTGCTGACCCAAGGACAAACAGTGCGTACCCTGACCTCACGTGCTGTCCCGGCCGATGATCCATTCCGCGGTGCCGTCCCGGCCTATCCCCTGACCTGGGAACTGCCCGACCTGACCCAAGCCCTGGAAGGGGTAGATACCCTGTATAACACCTATTGGGTTCGGCACACACGTCCGCCCATCGGCCATCGCGGGCCATGGACCTCGCATGCCGCCGCCGTAGCCAATTCCCGCCTCCTGATCGACGCGGCGGTGGCGGCCGGGGTATCACGGCTGGTCCATGTCAGCATCACACAACCCCATCCCGAGAGTGCCCTGCCCTACTTTCAGGGCAAGGCCCAGGTGGAAGCGCATATCCGGCGCAGCGGTCTGGGGTACGCCATTTTGCGCCCTTCCTGTTTCTTTGGCGCCCACGACATTCTGATAAACAACATAGCGTTTGCCGTACGGCGTTTCCCGGCCTTTTTCCTGCCCGGGCCGCTGGGCTATCGGATTCGGCCCATCCACGTCAAGGACATGGCGGCCGCCATGTGTACCTATGGAACGGTTCAGGATGATGTTGTGCGGGATGCCTGCGGACCGGAACAGTTTCCGTTTGACGAACTGGTACAGCGGATGGGCGAATGGCTAACCGGACGCAAGCCGCGCATTATGCCCCTGGCCACATCCCTGTGCTGGGTTCTGTATCAGATGGCCGGACAGGTGTTGCGGGATACTATACTGTCACGGGATGAACTTGTAGGGCTCTCGTCCGATCTGCTGGGATCCAATGAAACTCCCTTGGGCACGACCCGGCTGTCGGCATGGGTACAGGAAAACCGGCAGAGGCTGGGAGTCAGGTTTCAGCCGGAACCACCACGCTAACCTGTCTGGCGGCCCATCAGGCACAGATTTTAGGCCGTGGCCAAGAGATTCACGGCCATGCACAGGGGGCCTGGGCGCACACCAGGCCGTACCTGGGACTGCGAGAGCCCGCCAGCCGGGTTTGGGAGGAGGACTGGGTTCCGGCGATCCGGATCAGGCCAGCTGGGCTTTGGCCAGATCCACCAATTGGGCAAAGCCCGGACGGTCGTGTACGGCAATGTCGGCCAATGACTTGCGGTCAATGGCGACTTCCGCTTCCTTGAGTCCGTACATGAAACGGCTGTACGACAGGCCATGGGCGCGGGCCGCGGCATTGATCCGCATAATCCAGAGCTTGCGCAGATCACGCTTGCGTGCCCGGCGGTCCCGGTAGGCGTAGTGCAAGGAATGCAGGTGAGCTTCATGGGCTGTCTTGTACAGACGGGAACGGCCGCCAAACTGGCCTTTGGTGGCTTTCAGCACTTTCTTGTGCCGTCGGTGCGCGTACACCTTGGGTCGGGATCGGGGCATGGGAAGACCTTGGGATACAGGTTATGAGGTTAAGGGGACAGAAAAACCGCGGCCGGGTCAGCTGTGATTGACGACAGGGGCGATGCGCTTGACCATGCGGCGCATGCTCTTGACTTCCCCGGACTGGTTCTTGCGGTAAATCCGGCGCATGCGCGAGTGCTTGTTGCGGCGCAAGTGACCACCGCCCTGGGTGCGGCGGATCACTTTGCCATTCTTGGTAATCCGGAAGCGGGCGGCTGCTCCCTTGTGGGTTTTCATCTTGGGCATGGTGGAATTACCTTTTGGCCGTCAGGGCGGGTTTGGGTTTCTGTTTGTTTTTGGCGGTGATAGGACCCAGGGTCATGAGAATGGTGTTGCCTTCAGGGGAAGGGGCAGCTTCAATCTGGGCAATGTCCGATACGGCCTCGGAAATCTTTTGCAACTGATCCAGCCCGACCTGCGGGTTGAAACGCTCACGGCCCCGGAAGCGAATACGCACCTTGACCTTGGCGCCATCCGCGATGAAACGCTTGATCCTGCCCAGCACGATCTGCAGATCGTGTTCACCCGTGCGGGGACTCAGGCGCACCTCCTTGACCTCAATGCGCGTCTGCACCTTCCGCTTGTCCCGTTCCCGTTTCTGCCGGTCAAACATGAACTTGCCATGATCCATGACCCGGCACACAGGCGGGGTGGCGACACTGGCCACTTCCACCAGATCCAGATTGCGCCTACGGGCCAGTTCGCGTGCCTCTTCCAGGGGCAGAATGCCGATTTGCGTTCCGTCCTGGTCAATGACCCTGACTTCCCGGGCCACGATATGCTCGTTGACGCGCACTTCCGGCAATACGATTGCAGGACGTTGCTGATTGTTGCGGCGACCTCTTCTTATGACTCGAACCCCTGTTGGCAAAGAATACGGGACGCAAGACGCGCACCCATGTATGTGCCTATTGACACTTATATGAGTGTATCACTCCCCGGGAACAAATTCAACATAGGGACAGCCTGCAGGGTTCGTCTGTACGTCATAGGGTCAGCGCGCGGGTCTGGACCTGGGTCTGCACATGCCGGAGAAAATCCGCCCGGGCCAGGCCATTGCGGCGTTCGCCGCTGCGCAGGCGCAAGGCTACCGTGTCGTCTGCCTGTTCCCGATCCCCAATCACCGCCATATAGGGAATCTTGTACAACTGGGCCTGCCGAATCTTGGCATTCATGCGGTTGGCGGAACTGTCCACGGAGGCCCGGAGGCCCAGCTCCGCACAGGCTTGCTGCAGGTGGTGGGCATGGGCGGTATGGGTGTCGGTGATGGGGATAATCCGTACCTGTTCCGGGGCCAGCCAGACGGGAAAGGCGCCGCCGAAATGTTCGATCAGGAAGCCAATCATGCGTTCATGGGTGCTCAGGGGCGCCCGGTGGATGCAGAGCGGAGTCTCGTCCTGGCCCGCGGTGTTGGTGAAGGCCAGTTCAAAGCGCTGCGGCTGGGCGAAATCCACCTGATTGGTGGCCAGGGTGAATTCGCGGCCGATGGCACTCCAGATCTGCACGTCGATCTTGGGTCCGTAGAAGGCGGCCTCATCGGCCACCTCGACATAGGGGACATTCCCGTTTTGCATGGCCGTGCGTACCATGTCCTCGGTCTTTTCCCAAAGCCGCTGGTTGTCCACATATTTCTGGCCCAGGCCCCGGGGATGATGGGTGGACAGACGCATCTGATACTGCTCAATCCCAAACAGTTCGAAGTAGTGCTGGTACAGGCCAATGACCCCCATGAATTCGCTTTCGAACTGATCTTCCGCACAGTAGATGTGGGCGTCATTCATCTGCATGGAGCGCACCCGCAGGAGACCAAACAGCTCCCCGCTCTTCTCAAAGCGGTAACAGGTGCCGTATTCCGCCAGGCGCAGCGGCAGCTCCCGGTAACTGCGCAACTGGCTCTGGAAGATCTTGTGATGCATCGGACAGTTCATAGGCTTGACATAATACTCTTGTGCCGTCCAGTTCCATCGGTGGGAACATGCTATCCGCGTAATAGGGCAGATGGCCACTGTGGTGAAACAGGTCTTCCTTGGTGATATGGGGGGTACGGACATGCTGGTAGCCAGCAGCCGTTTCCGTTTCCTTGGCCAGAGCCTCCAGTTCATGGATGATGACGGTGCCGTTGGGCAGCCACAGGGGCAGGCCGGGTCCCACCTCCTCATCAAAGGTGAAGATCTCCAGCTCGCGTCCCAGCCGGCGATGATCCCGCTTGCGTGCTTCCTCCAGCCGTTGCAAGTGCTGTTTCAGCTGTTTGCGGTTCAGCCAGGCCGTACCGTAGATGCGCTGCAGCATGGGACGCGTTTCATCGCCGCGCCAATAGGCGCCCGCCACGCTCATCAGCTGCAGGCCCTCAATCGGAATCTGGCCCGTATGCTCCACATGGGGACCGCGGCACAGATCTTCAAATCCGTCCTGGGTAAAGGTGCTGATGACAGGCGGGGTATCGGTTTCGGTGCCATATTCGTCTTCCGCCCCGGATTCCAGGCCCGCAATGAGTTCCAGCTTGTAGGGCTGATCCGCAAAGAGAGCCCGGGCTTCCGGGGCCGTCACCTCGCGGTAGTGGAAGGCATGCTGGCCTCCGATAATGCGCCGCATGCGTTTCTCGATGGTGGCCAGATCGTCGGGCAGGAACGTACGCGGCCGGCCGTCGTCGCCGGGCCCCAGATCGAAATCGTAATAGAAACCGTCCTGGATGGGCGGGCCGATCGCAATCTTGGCGTCCGGGTACAGTTCCAGCACGGCCTGGGCCATGACATGGGCGGCACTGTGACGTACCCGATACAACCGATCTTCCTGTTTTGACCCTGCTGCCGGTGCCATTTCCCATCACTCCTTGTCTTGCGTGCCTGTTTCCAGGAATCAAAAAAGCCATGCCTATCCCTGCAGGGACGAAGCATGGCTCCGCGGTTCCACCCGACTTGCATCCAGAATGGATGCCCCTTGTGTGCCCTGGTAACGGAGGACGTCCGGGACGTACTACTGGACCCTGTCGTTGGTACGTCCACTCACGGGAGGTATTCGTCCGCTTCCCCTGACCTGTCTTCCAGCCGCTGGACAGGACTCTCTGGCAGTGGGCCTGGCGGATTACTCGGCCCGATCACAGCTTTACGGCCGCCGGCGTCCCCAGACGCCACAACGGCTAATGGGAGATACTGGACTTGAACCAGTGACCTCTACCATGTCAAGGTAGCGCTCTAGCCAACTGAGCTAATCCCCCCTGGCGCAATACAGCAGTATATCAAACTTGCCCATTCCGTAGCCAAACCGCTTGGGAATTCAAGGCAATCCATGCGCTTGCCTCCCTTCCCCCAAGGACATATTGCCTCCCTGCTTCCTCGTGCTGGGGGCTCCATGCGGCTTGGTATTGGGGCAGCTGTCGTACGGGACTTGGATGCATCTCCCGTTGCTTCCGCCGCGCCATGGGGTGCTCCGCGGCCGTTGCAAGGCCCGAAAATGCGCCCCATTTGGATTCAGGTGTCGCATACTCTGGGCAACGGCCCAGGCATCCCCATCAAACGCTATCATGGCTATCCCGCACAGGGAGTTGCCGTCATGCGCCTCGGCGTTTCTCCAGGGACAGCGGCCACCGTGTTGTGGCCTGTCTTAGGGGTGGTCTGGTGTACAGGCCATAGCCGCTGACAAATAACGTCACAGCCATCCGTTACAGCCTGTCTGCCCCGCTTTGGATTTCAGTTCAGAAACATCTGTCCTGTGGGACCGAACTGGTAGCGATCCTGCCGGTCCATGGTGTCAATCCCGTACTGCAGAATCATCTTTTCCCGGGACAGGAAGTTGAACTCGGTGATCAGCATGTCTTCCACGGTCTCCCGTTCAATGACCGCTTGCTTGTCCCGCAGTTCGATCTGCATAGCAATGGCGATCAGGGCGGCCAGCGTCTCGGGATCTTCCGGCACCTCGTTGATCTTCAGCTTGAGGTTGGCCCCCTTTTCCAGCAGTTCCACATATTCCAGAAAGGCCGGCCGTACCCGCTCCACCAGCTGTTCGGACCGCTCCGGATCGCTGATGGTGATGGGATAGTCGGAAACCCGGGCTGCGGGATAGGCCCGGGTGGTGACGATCTCCTGAATGCGGAAGCGGCTCAGGCCCACCGTGACAATATTGAGCCGGTTGTCTTCCAGATGATCGGCACTGCGGATGGCAGCCATGGTACCTACCCGGTAGGGCGTGGCCATTTCGCCGACTTCCTCGCCTTCCCGGATCAGAACCACGCCAAAGGGCTGCTCGGCTTCCAGACACATGTGGATCATGGTCTTGTAGCGTTCCTCAAAGATGTGCAGGGGCAGGATCATGCCGGGAAACAGGACGGTGTTAAGGGGAAAAACGGGAACTTCCATGATAGTGTCCTATGTATGGGTGGAGATCCTGTCGGGTGTCTTCATCATCTCACGGAGCAAGGTCGTGGCAAAACAGCCTTTGGGCAGGGAGAAGGCCAGGCCGATGCCATCCGGCCTGCGGGTGACCGCCAGATCCGGCACACGCAGCAGGCCTGTGCGCCGGGTACCCGTAATGCGATCGCGTTTCCAGTCGTGCTGTTCCAGGCCGGCCTGGGCCAGAATGCAGGTTTCCCAGTGGTGGGCTTCGTGTTCCGCTGCCCACATCTTATGCCCGAACATGGGGGCCGTAAAGCTGATTTCACCCGTCTGCAGGCGTTTGGTGTCCTGCTGCGGGTCGGACACGACAAACATGCCGCCGGTCGTCAGCTTGCGGGCCACGTCGCCCCGGACCATGCAATCCAGGCCATTTTCGGCCTGGCGCAAAGCCAGATACTGGTTGCAAAGATAGCTCTGGTAGGCCGAGACATACAGCTTGTGCAGCCAGCGGCGACGCTCGCGCCAGCCCTCATACACAATGCGCCAGCCCTGCTGCACGTTGTGGCCCTCATGGCCGAAGCGCTGGGGGCCGAAGAAATTGGCCAGTCCTTGCCAACGCAGTACAGTCGGCGATGGCCCGGGCCCGCTCCTCAGCTTCGGCCAGGGCGCACACCGGTTCCCGGATCAGGATTTCAAAGGTATTGCCGTACAGATGCCCGGTGCGGAGTTTGTTGCCGTGCCAAATCTACCGCATGCACCTGGAAAGGCGTTTGGGCTTCCAGGTCGGCCTGCAGATCTGTGCCCGCGGTGGGGTCCCGGTCCTCACACAGGACACTGAAGGTTTGGGTCGTGAGCGCATGCTTGTCCTTGAGGCCGGCATAGCCAATGGCGGCCATGGGTACGTGCAGCCTCTGGCTCAGTATCTTCACGACATCCGGCGTGGTCATGCCTTCCCGGCTCAGCGTGATGTACAGATGCCGACCTGCGCCCACCGGGGTATAGGCCGGGATTTCAATGACACGAAAGTCGCGGGGATACACCCGAATCCGGCCCCCTATACCGGGCAGGTCCGGGGTGCGATAGGGCAGGTCCAGGCCGGTCAGATGGCTGGTGCCGGTGGGACAGGCCGGAGCCAACGTGGCAGAATTCATGACAGACCGACAGGTTGATCCGGATCGAAAGCGACGTCATCCTTGTAGTACATCGCGACATAGTGTGTCAGTTTGCGGATCTGGCCCCCGAAACGGAAGCCGGCGGCGTGCAAGTGCATGCGGGCCATGGCCGGCGGCATGGCAGCCGGGTTCAGCACTTCGTCGTACACCACAAGGCGGCTGTCCGGCTTGGCCACTTCGAACAGGCGCGTCAGGCAGGCATGCAGGTCGGGAATTTCCCCCAGCACCGAACCCAGGACCAATCAGGTCCGTGGTATGGGGAGACACGGGGGCAGCCTGCAGATCCGACAGGTAGAAGCGTACCCGATTTTCCAGGCCCGCGGCGGCAATGCGGCGCCGGGCGTGATCCGCAAGGGCGGCCTGAATGTCCAGCGCCAGGATCTGGCCGGCGCCATGGAGCTTCTCGGCCAGGGGCTGGGTCACGACGCCTGTGCCGCAACCCAGCTCCAGTACGGTCATGCCCGGGCTGACGCCAAAGAGATCCACCAGGCTATCGGGAT
>CAXXOQ010000104.1:0-5694 GCA_963664185.2 Caldilineaceae bacterium
GGCCCGTGCCCCGTGGCTTGCAAAACAGGCATCTCGTGGCGACCGTGGTCTTCGGCATGGGGATAGCGGGGATACAAGGTGCAGCTGACGGAGGGATTGGCCGGATTGGGCACTGCGCCCTGCAGAAGGATCCGTTTGCGTTCCAGCGCCGGATTGGGATAGGACACGGCGGAGCGCAGGGCTGAAGTATAAGGATGTCGCGGTGTGTCAAGGATCTGGTGTGTAGGCCCCATGGTCATGATGCGATCAACATACATGGCCGCGACTTCGTCCCCGAAATGCTCCACCACGCGCCAATCGCAGGCAATGAACAGATAGGAGAGACCGAAACGGTCCCGGCGATCCAGCAGGTACCGGGTTGGGGCCTGGAAGAAAACATCAGAGGCCGAGACAGGTTCATCCGCGACGATCAGGGCAGGATACAGGAACAGGGCCTGGACAATCACCAGATGCTGCTGGTCACCACTGCAGGAATAGGGAAAGCGCTGCCTGGCGTGGGCATGCAGGTCCACAATGGTCAACATGGATGCCACAGATGCTCCTGTGTAGCCTGACCCACCTGTAGATCGGGCAAACCATCCACAGAAACAGAAAGTCCGCGATCCGGCAACAACTTGCACCTTCCCTGTCAGGCATACCGAAGGTTGATGTTGACCCCCGTCTTCTGCCTGCCGCTTTGGGTAGGCAGATATGGCGGACGGCGCTGGTCACAGGAACAGGCCTGCAGAAGCAAGGAACTGTCTGCCGTTGCCGGTTCAGCGGGCTATATCTGCCTGCGTCCAGGTACCGTCAATGCGGCGCCACATATGTCCGGAGGGATTCTTGTCCTGCAGTTCCAGGGGGAGGCGATGGCTACGCACTTCGTCGTAGCAGTGCAGTGCCGTAAAGCGGGTAAGGGAAGCCGGAATGCCCACGGCCGTGAAGCCGGGATGTCCCGTAGCCGGAAAGGGACCGCCATGATTCATGGAAGGCACGACAGCCACACCGGTAGGCATTTTGTCATTCAGCAGGCGGCCGACCCGGGAGCGCAGTGCCGCCGCCACCAGACGGTAGCCCTCTTCGTCCTGCTCGCCAGTATGGCTGTAGATACAGCCCGTCAGGTTCCCCTCCATCTGCCGGGCCATGGCGGCCATCTGGGTCTCATCCCGGGCCTTGACCAACAAGCTGACAGTGCCAAACGCTTCCGTTTGCAGGGCTTCCGCATCCTGCAGGAACTGATCCCCACTGACAGTCAGCAGGGTGTTCTGGTACGCATAGCCCTGGATGTCCGCCTTGGCACCCCCCGTGAGCACAGTGGCTCCATGTTCCTGCAACACCTGTACCGACTCCGCAATATCATCGGGACCGGCCGCCCCCAGCAACACCTGTGGGGCACCCGCTTCAAACAGGGCCTTGGCATGGGCCACGAAGTGGTGGCCTGCATCGTTGTCCGGGAGAATGACCAGGCCGGGATTGGTGCAGAACTGTCCGGCTCCCATGGCACAGGAGGCAAAAAATTCGGCCGCGATTTCCTCCCCGCGTTCTGCCAGCGCACCGGGAAGCAGGAACACCGGGTTGACACTGGACATTTCCAGATAAATGGGTTTGCCCGCCTTGTCGGCAGCGGCTTTCAGTTGCAGTCCTGCGTACTTGCTGCCGGTAAAGCCGGTGGCACCCATATCCGGGTGGGAAACCAGCAGGGCGCCGACGTCACGTGGTGTGCGGTAGACCAGCTGAATCATGGCCGGAGGCAGATCCAGGCGGGTGACCGTCCGGAACGCAGCATCGGCCAGCAGGCGCGTGGTGCCCGGATGACTGGTGTTGGCCTTGGCGATGACGGGATTGCCCGCCGCAATGGCGGCGGCAAAATCTCCCCCTGCAGCCGAGTTGAAGGCAAACGGGAAATTGTTGGGACCAAATACTGCGACCGGAGCCTCCAGGGGCCCCAGAATGGACCGGATGTTGGTCTGGGTATCAATGGTGGCCATGCGCCATCCCCCATCGCGCGCGGCGGCAGCAGCCTGACGCAACTGATCGGTGGTGCGGGGCAACTCGATTGACGCCAGGCGTGGCTCCTTGGGCAAGCCACTTTCGCGATGGGCCATATCCACCAGCATGTCGGCTTCCGCTTCCATAGTGTCCGCAAAACCTTCCAGAAAGTCGGCACGACGCGTGGGAGTGACGTCCCGCATGTCCAGCGCCGCCTGTTTGCCAGCGGCAATGGCTTCTTCCATCTCGGCCCGGCCCGTCACGGGATATACCTGGGGCAAGAGTTCCCGCGTCGAGGGATCTGCAATGCGCAGTTCCCCTTCCGGGTGCTGGGATGCACGCCAGGTGCCGGCAATCAGAACAGGTGCGAGAGCCATGAGAAATGTTGTCCTTTGCTTGGGGCAATCAGGAATGGGTGGGGCGTGGGGGCAGGAATGGCTGCCCATGGCGCAAGACCCGGTGGCCTGCAGGCGTCAGGGCATGCCGTGAAAAAGCCATGTTACATGCGTTTCAGAAGGCGGAAAAGAGTGCGGACAAGCGCCAAAACCTCAATGCCCAGATTGACCAGTTCTCCTGTCCCGATGGGTGAGTCCGCTGCCTCCTGTTCCTCGGCGGCACGTGTTTCGGCCGCAAACCAGGCCAGGCACATGCCCACGAGGGCACCTGTGATCAAACCCAACAGCAGGCGGGGCCAGGAACGGGAAGCCTGTGGCACATGGGCGGAGACAGATGAAGCAGTTTCAGTCATTTTGGCGTGGGTCCAGATGTTCAAGGGTGCTCTTGGCCTGCTCCAGTGTACTCTCGGCGTGGATAATGGGCTGCACAAGCGTACGACTGGCCCGGTCCACGGTTTCGGCAGCCTGGTGGGCATACGTACCGCCCTGGGCCAAAGCCTGCTCGGTCCAGGCCGTCAAATGGCGGATCAGGCGCTGGCACAAATAAATGGCCGCCAGCAACAGACCGAAGGTCAGCAACAGGTTAAGGGCAATCGCCACAAGGGCGATCACACTGGTGGTAGCCAACAATCCCTGCACAAGAAATTCACCGGGTCGGACAATCTGAAATTGGTTCTATTCTAGCAAACAGGAAGGTCAGTCCATGCCTGACAGACCAGTTGATCAGGATGAGCACATGGCAATGGAGGCGTGAATGCCCGGCTGGCAAGCCAACGGGCAGGCAGGGGAAGATACAGCCATCATATTATGTCTGAGTCCGTGGAGACAATTCCACGCTTCCTCCTGGTCTGGACATGCAGGGCAACCTCAAAGTCGCAGCGCGTTGCTATGCAACGGCATGATTTTCCCGCCTCGCACCGGAATGCCCCCTGCATTGTCCCTGTCTGTCTGCGCTGGAAGCATTATGGTCCAGGGCCCGCTGTCCCTTGGATCCTGGATAGTTGCTTCCTGCACTTGAATCCCGACTTTGCGGTTGTCCTGTCCCGACATGCCACCGGACATAAACCGGCCGAGCATATGTGTTACACTACTGCCATCCGTGTCCAATTGTTGCCATTTGCGTCATGTCACAGATACTACCCGAAGTGCAGTCCCCCTTTCTGGCGCCCTCAATCCGTCCGCGCACGGATCTCCCTTCGCCATTGCGGGAGCAGGCCCTGCAGCGCATACGGACCCTGTCACATTACATTCCTGGATACGACTATCAGCCCGGCAAATACCGATATACAGAAATGTACACCACCGACCCGGACTATGTTGTCTTGGATGTGACCATGATGTCACCTTCCCGCCAGCATGGGGAAGTCCTGGATCAATTCGGTAATGCCCTGAAAATTCTCAAACCACCTGCCACATCCGATGTGCATATAAGCCGCGAAGTGAGCATCATCGGAATTCCCCGCGAATTTTTTGCCACGCCCCGCAATACGGGGGCCCTGCAACCTGACCTCTCCCTCTGGGCAGGACCACCGCCAACAGGCCCCCATCATACCTATCATTATGAACTGCATGGTGTTCCCCTATTGGTGGTGGAAGTGGTATCACATTCTGGGCGGGACATACGCAACAACGACTGGCATAGCAAGAGATTTGCCTATGCCCGCATGGGGATCCGGGAATACTGGATTCTGGACGAAGAGCAGGAAGATCCTCTCTGTGGTTTTACGCTGGATACGCCGGATGGCATAGTCTGTGGCTTGCACCAATACCGTCTGATTGAGGCCGATGAGGATGGGGGCATAGACAGCCTGGTACTGGGGGTGACACTCCGCTGGGCAGACAGAAATCTCCAGTGCTGGAGTGCAGTCCAGGATACATGGCTCAACATTCAGGACATCCCCATTATGCAGAGCCAGCGTGAAGGTCGTCGTGAGGGCCAGCGTGAGGGTCGTCGTGAGGGCATCGTTGAGGGAGAGTTGAAAACCTGGGGACGAATTCTGCACCGCCTTCTGGATTCCGCAGCGCCTGGAGCCGCGGACAAGGTATTAACGGCATGGACGGAGGCACCTCCCCGGTCCTGGCCGTCGGATGCAGTCCTGGATCAGCTGGAAGTCGCACCGCATGCCTGGTACGAGCTGCTGCTGGAACCACCAACTACGGAAGATGAGTCCGCCTGAGGGTCTGCAGGGATACCCTCGGTGAATTTGCCTTGGGTCCAGGATCGCAACGGGGCCTGGGTGCTGGACTGTTTTGTCCTGGTGAAAACAAGGGACGGCCCAATCCCGCATTGCGTTGGGGGTCCCCCATGGCTTAGGTGATAGTCCTCCCGGGAAATATGGCTTGACCTGTCCGTTCCCCAAGGCGGCAGGCTGGAGCAGCAGACTTGTACATCGGTTGCAGGGAGATCAAGCGGGAAACAGGGCGTGCTGTGCGGCAGAAATGCATCCCGCAACGTAGACAATAAATTGGGAGATACACACGACCACCTTCCCATCCCTTCCACAGAGCATGCAGAGGGAAGGCAAAGGGCGACCGAAGCCTCTCCCGCATGGTGATGCAGACGCAGGGCGGACGCAGTACCCACTTGCGTCCACCGCGATGCCCTGCATCTGGATTGCGTGCAAAGGCAACCCTTGATCTCCAGTCCCTTTGGTCCTCTTGTGTGTAGCTTGCGTGGGGCTGGGGCCAGACAAGCTTGTCAAGCCGACACGGCCATTTCTGCCGGCACCGCATCCGACCTGGTTTGTTCCGCAGAAAATGACAAGTGGAATTCCCCTGTAGCTGCCGCATCGTATTCAATCCGGATATGGTCACCCGCGCTGTAGGCGCCGGTTAACAGCCCTTTGCTGAGCTCGTTTTCCACGGACTTCTGCAAGACCCCGCGCAACGGCCGGGCGCCGTACACAGGGTCAAAGCCGATTTTCGGCCAGATACGCAGCAGCCCGATCCGTGAGTTCTGCGGAGAGCCCCATGTCCGCCATGCGCTTGCGCAGGTCCCCCATCAGGATCTGGACTATCTGCTGAATGTCGGCAGGCGCAAGATTCCGGAATACGATGGTCTCGTCAATGCGGTTCAGGAATTCCGGCTGGAACAGACGCTTCAGCTGATGGCTGTATTCCCCTTCCACCGAGGTTTCGTTCAGGACCGGTGTTGCGAAGCCGACTTTCCCCTTGCTCACCACATCGGCTCCGATGTTGCTGGTCATGACGATAATGGTGTTGCGGAAATCCACCTTGTGGCCTTGCCCATCCGTCAGATGCCCGTCATCCATGATCTGCAGCAGGCTGTTCCAGACATCGGGATGCGCCTTTTCGATCTCATCGAAGAGGA
>CAXXOQ010000105.1:0-9015 GCA_963664185.2 Caldilineaceae bacterium
TGCGAATGGCGGCGCGGTTGCGACAATGCAGATTCCCTGATGCTGTGTTCCATAATTCGTGCCTTCCCAGCCTGTGCCCTGACTCATCCCTATTGTAGGCCTGCCGGGTTGCGTAAGGGAAGTCTGCACAAGCTCTTCCACTTCAAATGCGGAGAGTAGGGAAGCGCACAGCGAGGCTGTACAACATCCTGGCAAAAAACCTTTCTGCCAGCCCTTGCCACAGCACAAGGAGCGATGCGGTGTTGGATGGGATGGAAGGGCATACGCGCAAAACAGGGTTCTGGCAGGATGAAGCGGCACAGAAGGATGCAGCCGGAACCATCAGGGAGCGGGTGGGAGATCTGCGGGGGAGTGAGCCATGCCCGCATTCTGGGTAAGCAGTTCATGGCGACCAACAGTCAATTGGCGTTCGCGTCTATGGAGCAAGCCCAACGGGAGACAGACAGGTATTCAGGTTGGTTGTTCCGCTGTGGCGTTATCAATCATGTCCCTAATCGTGTATCGTTGCTCCATACCCAAAACAGTACGTGCCTTGCGGCCACACAAATGGGATCGCGGAGCCGGTCCGGGCATCTGGACAGATACCCATCGGCGTCCCGTCGCCTGGGCCATGTACGGAACAACGTCGGCAAAACTGACCACCGACAGCGGAGCGAAGTTGAAGACTTCATTCCGGGCCTCGGCCTTGAAGAGTACGGGCAGCAGATTGCGGGAAATGTCCCGCGTTTCCAGCATGTCCAGGGTATGGGCTACTCCATTTTCGTCCCGGGGCAGCAGCAGTGGTTCGTCGCTCACATCGATTTCTTGCAGGAGTTCCAGGGTCTGCAGGGTAATGGGATCGGTACGACCGCTTGCCTGCAGGTACTCGCGACGGCCCTTGACGAAGAATTGCCGACTGGCAAAGGGACCCTGCGGTGAGGTGATTTCCTCCCAGGTCTGGTTGTGGCAGAACCGCACGATGGTGAATGTAAACTCAGGTATCGTACGGGCGGTGAACCGGATCATTTCCTCACCCAGCAACTTGCTCATCCCGTAGGTGGTAGTTGGGTGCAGGGGATGGCTTTCATCGGTGGGTACATAGGCCGGAAAGGGTCCCGGATATACCTGATCACTGGAAGCGAAGACCAGATGCAGCGGTGCCTGTTGGCGCTGTCGGATGGCATGCAGCAGGGTGTGTGTGCCTTCGACATTGATGCGCCAGATCAGCTCGTCTTCATGCGGATGATAGAGAATGACGGCCGCCAGATGGACAATATGCGTCACACCGGCTACGGCTTCCTCCACGGCTTCCCTGTCGTTCAGGTCTCCCGGTATGACCTCCACCGCCGGCGGCACCTGACTGCGCAGAGGATCGGCCGGCATCACCAAACCCCGTACCGGTATGTCCTGTGCCAGCAGCAGACGGGTCAGGTGTGAACCCACACGTCCTGTGATGCCCGTGATGAGAACCTTCATGGCTTGCCTTGCTCCTGGCGGAACGGATCGCACTGTGACATTCCAGGATGTCTACCCCTGGTCCGATCCAAAAAGATGAATGTATTTCAGGCTTGTGCCTGTGTTGAAGAGTATCACTGACTCCGAGTCCCGGATCCATCCCGAATCCAGCAACTGCCTTTGTGCGGCCAGGCAGGCGGCGGCTTCCGGCGCCGGAAAGATGCCGGTCCGGGAAGCCATGTAGGGGATGGCCTCCCGAATTTCGTCGTCGTGGATCGTACATGCGGTGCCCTGGCTCTCCCGCAGGGCATCCAGGATCAGAAAATCGCCTACTGCCTTGGGCACGCGCAGGCCATCGGCAATGGTAGAGGCATTCTCCCATTCCGTGGCAAACCGTTCGTTCTGCCGGAAAGCGCGTGCAATGGGAGCACAGCCTTCGGTCTGCACACTGACCATCCGGGGTCTCCGGGAGCCGATGAGGCCCATCTGCTCCATTTCGGCAAACGCCTTCCACATACCGACCAGTCCGGTGCCGCCACCGGTGGGATAGATGATGACATCCGGCAGCTCCCAGGCCATTTGCTCGGCCACCTCATAGCCCATGGTTTTCTTGCCTTCCAGCCGATAGGGTTCCTTCAGGGTACTGAGGTCAAACCAGCCGTGCTCCCTGACGCCTTCCTGCACCTTGACGCCGCAATCCGTGATCAGGCCGTCCACCAGGGTCACCTCAGCACCGTAATTCAGGCATTCGCTCCGGAATGCTTCGGGCACATCCGCTGGCATGAAGACATGGGATTTGATTCCGGCTGCGGCCGCATAGGCGCACATGGCCCCGGCGGCATTGCCTGCGCTTGGTATGGCCAATTCGGTTACGCCCAATTCCCAGGCGCGACTTACAGCCATACCCAACCCACGGGCCTTGAAACTGCCGGTAGGATTCAGGGCCTCATCCTTGACATACGTGCGTTCGCATCCCAATTCCTGGCCCAGGCGCCTGGCCCAGACCAGCGGGGTGGAACCCTCGCCCAGGTCAATGATGAATTCATCAGAGCGCACAGGCAGCACTTCACGGTAACGCCACAGGCCGGGGGGTCTGGTGGTCAGGCTTTGCCGGGTCAGGGTTTGGGCTGCCCGCGGCAGGTCATAGCAGGCCAGCAGGGGGCGCTCGCTGGCCGGACTCAGGTTCATGACCTGATCCGCGTCGTAGGTTTCGCCGGTGATGCTGCACGCAAGATGGGTCAAGGCAGAGGGGAACATGGAACGGTCCTTTCGTTCGCAGACTCGAAAAAGCAAATCCGCCATCAACCATAGTGGCTTGGAGCTGGATTTGCAGGACAGTGTCGCACAGGACCGTCAGCAAGCCCAGAATCCCCATTTCGGCAATAGGAAGCTTCCAGGCTCAGGGCAGGCCAATACATGTCCGCAAAAGCTGCCTTGGCTTCCTGAAGTTGCCCCAACAGGTCAAGACGTGGCTTTGATGAACTCGGCCCAGAGTCGGATGAAGCTGTGCCAACTGCAGGCGCTGCAACCGGGTGCCCGGACAGGAATGTTATCGGGAAGGCAACGGGGATGCTCTGGGCGGTTCCCGGTGCTGGTCCGCACGCAGACCAGATGTTCTGGGTGTTTTGGGGGAACTGTCCGTTGTCTGCTACATATCGGGAGCAAACCGCCCTCTCCCGCAATCCGGGAGAGGGCGGCTGCATGTGTTTCACAACAACCAATACGATGCGAGATTGTCACTTACTCGAAGTTCGCGATCATTTCTTCCACTTTGCTGGCAATGCTGTCCACGACCTCCTGGACCGGCCGCTCACCCAGCACCGCCTGGCCAATCTCGTTGGAGTGAATATTGTTCAGCTCCTCCTGGAAGGCAATGGGTGTCCAGGGTGTAGCCGTATTGGTCATGTTCAGGATGTATTTCCAGCCATTGCGCGGCAGGATGTCGTTGAGGCTGTTGGCCCAGGTATCCACGTTCGTCTTGCGGAAGGGAGCACCAAAGAAACTCTGGGACCACCAGAGATCCTCTGCGGGACTGTTGAGGAATTTCAGCAGTTCCCAGGCCGCATCCACATTGGCCGTGCCGGTGCCATTGATGGAGTGATAGTCACAGCCGACAAAGTTGGAATGGTCCGCATCGCCCTTGGGCGGGGGGACGAAGTCCCAATCGATGTCTTCCCAGCTCTTGCGCATATTGGGCACACTCCACGTGGACGTGGTGGTGATGGCCTGCTTGCCACTGGAACCCCAGTCGAAATCACGGGTCTCATCGGGCTTGCCCAGCGAGCGCTCCTCGTTGATCATGACCGGCAGCATTTCCAGCCAACCAACGATTTCAGGATCATCGATGTTGAAATGGGTGACTTCCTCATTGAACATGGAGACCCCAAATGACGGCATCACGGTGATGAGGTTCCAGTAGTCCGCACTCTGGCTGGCCCCCATGATCGCGCGCCGACCATTTTCGTCGAATTGGGTAAGCTGGCGCGCTTTGTCGCGCCAGACGTCCCAGGTCCATTCCCCTGCGTCCATGGCCACGTCAGGTGTTTCGACGCCGGCCTCCGCGAACAGGGTCTTGTTGTAGACGTAAAGCCGCAGGCCAAACGATTCGCGCGGCAGGGCAATGATGGTGCCCGCGGGATAGTGACATCCGTCCGTGACCGCTGGCCACATGCCTTCCCAATCGATTTCCGGATCGCCTTCGACCAGACCGTTCAAATCCAGCAGGACCCCTTTGTGGGCCATGGACCATACGGTACCCCAGGGGACGCCATGGGCATCCGGGGCGTTGCCGCTCGCGTAACCCGTCAGAATCTTGGTGTGAAATTCCCCGTAAGGCACCGAATCCCGGATCACATGGTACTCGGGAAAGGCAGCTTCAAACCGATCGATCGAGGTTTCAAACAGGGCATTGGCCTGTTCGCCTCCCGTCCACCATGCGAAGCCTACGTCGGTGGGGCCTGCAGCCGCGGCATCCCCGGCGGCATCCGTCCCTGTTTCGGCAGTCGGTGCCACACAGGCCGCCAGGGCCAGCGTCGCGGCAGAGCCTGCCGCCAGACCGAGAAAGGATCGCCGGCTCAAACGACCATGCATTCTAGTTTCAGACATAGTATTTTCTCCTGATTGCCTGGAATTCAGGTTATGGGCGAGACGCAGTCTGCGCCAGAACCTGCCTTAACTTTACCAGAAAAACGGATCAATGAAAATCAGGACGCGGGGACAGTGGGTATGCCCAGCCCGTTCAGTACGATTTCGGAGTAGCGGTTGAACTTGCTGTAGAAGCGCCGAATTTCCGCATCGGGATGATCCCGCCACAGACGCGGGGGCATCAGGGTGACTTCACTGAGGGGCGGCCGGTGCTGATGGCCATAATAGATCTGAATGGTGCGCCGCACCTTGTCGGTCTGGCGCAAGGTCACACCGTGCAGGGTGGCGGCGTTGAACAGGATTCCGGTCCCGGCGGTACCGTGAAAGTGGTAGATGCCTCCCCGTTCCAGATGGGCGGCCGAATCCAGGATTTCGCCATCGGCGGGTTCGGGGCTGATCGAAAAGCAATGGGTGGTGGCGTCAACGTCTGTCAGGTAGTAAATGATCTGCGGATAGTCCAGATGCAGGGGGTGTTCTTCCCAATACGCGCGATCCCGGTGCCAGTCGGTTTCCCGCGCCTGCGTTTCGCCATGGCGATGCCGCACGGCCAATTCCTCAAAACAGTAGGGTCCATCCATCAACCGATCCAGCACCGCCAGCAGACGCGGTGGGCGGATGGCGGCTTCAAAAACCGGTTCGTTGAGCAGCAGATTGCAGTTGTAATCCCGGGCCCCGTGGGTCCACCACATGAAGGGATTTTCCTGCATGTCCCGATCCATGGCGGCATTCAGGGCCGTGACTTCCTCGGCAGACAACAGATCAGGCAGAACCACGAAACTGTGGGTACGAAAGAAGGCGCATTGGGCTTCCAGATCGGCGGGGTCCGGAATCGCGGGGTTGATTACTTGTGTCATAGGGCAGGATCCCGTGCAGTGGATAGGGGCCGGCGGCGCAGGGGCCAAGCCCCTGCGCGGTGCCGGAAGGCAGTTCAGGGCAGACGTGGGTAGTGGAGGGGACAACCCGGTACGGCCATGGGAGCCTGGACCAGGGTGCGTCCTCCCAGACTGGCCATGACCAGGTGCGACCGGTCTGGGCCCGCAAAGGCGATGTTGGTGGGGGAACACAGGACCGTGTGCTGCCAATCCTCCAGGAGCGTGTCCAGGACGCCGGTTTCAGGTGCAAAACGATAGATCCGGTCCGGGGTGTAGCAGGAGATGTAGAGCTGACCTGCCTGATCAAAGGCCAGACCGTCCGGCACCGTAAGCGGCAAGTCCAGCACTACCTCAAGGTCGGAGAGTTCGCCCCTGGGGCCCAGGGGCATGGTGGCAATACCGGGCAGCAGGGAGAGAATGACATAAAGCGTACTTCCGTCTGGATGCAGGGCCATGCCATTGGTGAAGGCCAGGTCCTGCCGGGCACTTACTTCCACCTCGCCCTCGGGGCTGATACGGTACAGGGTGCCGTTGTCTTCCTTCCAGCCCCCCGAATCAGAGACATAGAGATTGCCGCGGGCGTCAAATACCGGGTAATTGGGGGTCTGCATCCGGCGGACCGGCAGGCCATCGGCGTACCGGGATACCTCACCGGCCGGCGTGATGCGCATCACCGCCGCGTGATGTTCATCACAGGCGTATATGTTGTGTTCTGCATCCAGGCAGAGGCCCAGCACAAAGCCGCCGGTATTGGCGATTTCCCGGAAGGTACCGGTTTGGGCGTCGATCCGGTAGACCTGGCCGGCTTCACCGCCGGCATACAGGTAACCGTCCGCACCCCAGGCCACCCCTTCGGGGTGATCCAGGTCTTCCGCCAGCACCGCAACAGAATCCAGCGACATCAAGGGTTCGGCCATTATGCGTCTCCTCCTGTGGGGGCCTGCGGATTGTATTGGTGAATGTCCCGATCCGGCATCTTGAGGCCCAGCAGCTGCAGACGCAGGGAACTGGCATTCTCTGCCACCTGCCAGGGCAATTCGGTTTCGGCCTCGTAGCGCTTCATCCACCAGTATCCGAAATAGAGAAAGATGCCCCGCCGCAAGCTGTCGGTACGATTGGCGCCACCGGAATGCCAGATGGCGCCATTGATGAAAACCGCGTCCCCGGCCCGGGCCACCACTTCCACTTCTCCCGGCAGGGATTCATGATGCCGATCCAGGGGCGGATATGCTTCCCCGCGATGCGTACCGGGCACCACGCATGTCGGGCCCCGATCCGGTGTCATGTCGTCCATGTACACGATGGTATTGATACTCAGGGGACGGTCGCCCGGAAAGATGAAATCCCGGTGCCAGCTGCGGATGGGCATATGGCTGTGGGGACCCTGCCGCAGCAAGTCGTATTGCAGCAGCTGGGTCTGGTTCCCGAATATGGCCTGTTGCCGGGACAGCAGGGGCGGGTGCTCAATCAGATCAATAAAGGCCGGGTACTTGAGCAGCTTGTGCTGATTCACCTTGGGATGTTCCTGTTCCCACACGTGATCGAATTCCGCGCGGTAGTATGCCAGCTGGTCCGCATCCAGCACCGCGCGGACATGCAGATAGCCGTGTTCCAGAAAGAACTGCTTTTCTTCCGGTGTGTGCATGGCAACCTCATTCAGGAGGAAAGACTCGAGTCGACACAGTATTGCTGCAGGGCCTCGCGGTTCAGGGCAAAACCCAGGCCCGGGCGCTGCGGCAGCGGAATGACCCCATCGCGCAACGCGATTTCGTCGTGGGTCAATTCCTGGCGCAACGCCGATTCCGAGAGGCGGGCAGGCAGGAATTCAATGTACGGACAGGTCGGTGTCACAGCCGCGAAATGGGCACTGGCGGCAATGCCAATACCGGTTTTCCAGCAGTGGGGCACGATGATGCGGTCCAGTTCGGTGGCAATTTGGGCGACCTTCAAAGCCTCCGTAAACCCGCCCACCCGTCCGATATCCGGCTGCAGCACATCCAGCTTGCCCTGACGGGCGAGATCCTCGAACTCAAAATGGGTATTCTGCCACTCTCCGGCGGCGATGGGAATGGTCGATTCCTCATGCAGCCGGGCGTATCCGGCCAGGTCGTCGATGTCGATGGGAGTCTCCAGAAAATACAGGTCGTAAGGTGCCAGCTGTGCCATCACCGCCAGCGCCGTATCGGCATCGGCCAGGCATAGGCCACATCCACCATGAGCGTGAAGTCGGGGCCCACGGCCCGGCGGCACCGTTCCAGGATCCTGACGATGTGATCGTCACTCTCCTGCAGGCCGTTGTGGCTGTAGGGGCCGTTGATGCAGATTTCCAGCTTGGCCGCGGTGTAGCCCATGTCCCGGGCCTGCGTGACCTTGGCGACAAGCGAGTCGGCATACGCGGTGAGGGTGCGGCCTTCCGGCAGCAGGGAAGCGTAAGGGGTGATCGATTCCTTGACGGCACCCCCCAGCAACTCGTGTACGGGCTGGCCCAGGGCTTTGCCCTTGAGGTCCCATAACGCCATGTCAATGGCCCCCAGGGCGCAGATGAGAGCCCCGCGCCGCCCGGTCATCTTGGATCCGGCATACAGGTCTGCCCAGATCGCGTCCGGCTCCCGGGGATCCCGCCCCAGCAACATGGTTGCCAATCCCTGGCCCATGACATGGGTGCCCGGGGCCTCGATACAGGCTTTGGCCACCCAGGGATTGGTATCGGTCTCGCCGATGCCGGTAAGGCCGACATCCGTGTGGATTTCTACGACGAGATTGTCCTGGGCCGAGGAACAAGCATCCTCACTGTAATCCGGAATGAGCAGGACATGGCATTCAATGCCGGTGATTTGCATGGTTGTGCGTCAATGAATCCTGGGTGGTGAAGGAACGGTGCCGCGTCTATCCCTTGATGCCGGTAAAGGTGATGCCCTGAATGAAGTATTTCTGGGCGAAGAAGAAAATCAGGACTACCGGCAGCAAGGCAATCAGGGACGCCGCCATCAGATAATGAAAGTCCGTACGATGAGGCCCCCGAAATATCCAGAGTCCCACGGCCAGGGTCTTCTTGTTGGCTGAGGTCAGGTAGATGAGTGGGTGCAGAAAGTCATTCCAGGTGGCGTTGAAGGTGAATATGCCGCAGGCCGCCAGGGCGGGCTTGGTCAGGGGGGAGAGGATGCGCCACCAAACCCCGAATTCACTGCAGCCGTCAATGCGCGCTGCCGAGTCCAGTTCATGGGGGATGGTGGCATAGAACTGGCGCATCAAAAAGATGAAGAAGGGATAGCCAAAGAAGGCCGGCACCCACAGGGGCCGGAATGTATCCAGCCACCCCATCTCGTTGAAGATGAGGAAGCGGGGAATCAGGGTGACGGCGCCGGGCAGCATCATGGTGGCCAGGGTGATGAGGAAGAAAATGTCCCGGCCCCGCCAGCGCAGGCGGGCGAACGCGTATCCTACCATGCTCGCGGTGAGCACCGTGCCGATCAAGTCCATGACCACGACGTAGGACGTGTTGAGGATATAGCGGCCAAAGGGGGCTTTGTCGAAAATCTCAATATAGTTGCGCCATTGTATGGAT
>CAXXOQ010000106.1:0-51127 GCA_963664185.2 Caldilineaceae bacterium
GTGAAGGCTGCAGTCGATGGCAACCTTGTCCGATGTGACGGGCAATCGGGCCGGGAGGCTGTCCTGCGGCCATGATCCGTTTGCGCACCCCAACATCGAACGGGGAGGACAGGGAATGACGCTACTGAATGATCCATTTGGGGACCAGGCTGCGGGAGTCCCGTGATTTCCAGGCGCGGCCATGCTACCGTGCACATGTTCCATACAAGCCAAGGACCACAGCCATGAGTACCATGCAAAACAGGAAGGGTTTGATATTTGGGGTGGCCAACAAGAATTCCATTGCCTGGGGCATTGCCCAAGCCCTGCATGCACAGGGAGCGGAACTGGGGTTTACCTATGCGGGGGAAATTCTGGCCCGACGTGTGCATCCGCTGGCGGAAAGCGTGGACAGCCAGTTTGTGGAAGAGTGCGACGTTACGGATGATGACGCAATCTCCCGTACCTTCTCCCGGGCCAGGGATGTCTACGGAACCCTGGATTTCCTGGTCCATTCCATTGCCTTCGCCCCTCGTGAGGATCTGAGTGGACGCTTCCGTGACACGTCAAGGGACGGCTTCCGGCTGGCTCTTGACATAAGTTGCTATAGCATGATTGCCCTGGCCCGGCATGCCAGTGAACTCATGCCTGAAGGGGGCAGCATGATCACCATGACCTATTTTGGGTCCGAAAAGGTGACCCCCAACTACAACGTGATGGGAGTGGCCAAGGCCGCGCTGGAGGCGTCGGTGCGCTATCTGGCTTGGGATTTGGGCAAGGACAATATTCGGGTCAATGCCATCTCGGCCGGTCCGATCAAAACCTTGGCGGCCTCAGGCATTGACGGATTCCGGAAAAGCCGGGAGTATATTGGTAAAGTAGCGCCTGGCGGCAACGTCTCGCAGTCGGACATAGGAAATATGGCCCAGTTCCTGCTTGGTGATATGGCTTCCGGCATCACGGGGGAAGTTATACATGTAGATGGCGGGTACAACATCATGGGAGCGCCGGACGACGACATCATTGCTGGATTGTGACCACTGTACGGACAGCAAGATGAGTGACGGCGAACCGCTCAAGTTGAACTGAAGCACCTGCTGTCTGGCTTGCCCATCGGCAGCATCTGTTTGGCATTTAGCTCTGGGCTGTGGATGTATGGCAGGCAAGGACAACGTGTCCCTGCCTGCTTGGCTTTCGGCCCACATCTGATGCAATTCAGAACTTGGGGGGAAGTGCGTCCATGGGTGAAGTCTCCGGCCAGGTTGTCAAGGAACTGAAATTGCCTGCCCCTATTGTCAGAAGACTGCATGGGATAGGAATCCGAACCGAACAGGAATCCAGACTCGCCTGGGCCCGAACCAAACCCCAATAGCCAAGGCCTCATCGTGAATTCCGAAAGAGGTATCATGGTCGCTCACAGCCGCCGTGTCTTGTGCGGATGCACGAGGTGGTGGATTTGGCACAGGGCCAGGGCATGGATGCCTGGTGGGAATATCAAAGCAGGACACTACCAATTTCCGTGCGGAGAATGGAGCATGCGGCAGGTATAGATCCCAGGGCGTCTGTATTTTGATTCGCTGGCTCCCCAATAGGGTGCACGCAGAAGCGCTTCTCCACCCTGAAGATCGGAACCAGCGCCAACGGGCCCTGCCCTGCATGCTACAATGAAACGTTGCGAAATCTTCCAGCCCCCGTGTGTCTGAGGGCGTGAAGTTGCCATGTCTGCTACTGTGCCGGTTCCAGCCATGGAAGCGCAGCCTGCAGCCGGAACACCGAATGGGGTCTCTCCCGTTTTGAAGACAGTCATCCCTACCTGGGACACCGACACGCATCCCGCCGATCCCTGGGAAGACGATACGACGCCCATGCACCAGGGACGTCTCCGTACGTCCGGCCAGATGCTAGAAATGCTGATCCCGCTGGCCTCTCCCGCTTGGCACATTGCCCTGGACCGCACCCTGTATTTCTGCTGGCAGAAGGAACGGGAGGCGCGCCGCCCAGATCTGGTAGTGTTCCCCTGCAAGCTGGCCGATGCCTACGGTGCGGTGCGCTATGACATACCAACGGCCAAACGGCCACCTCCTCCCCTGTGGATCCTGGAAATCGCCTCCATCTCCACGGCGGCCCGAGACCTGGACATCAAGCAGGCACAATACCGTCAGCTGGGCGTGACCGAATATTGGATTTACAGTCCGGCCGGGCCTTTGCCCGACCAACCATCACCCCTGTGCGGATGGGCTTGGACCACGGGAGCATGGCAGGCCGTACCGGTGAAGTGGGATCCGAAGCACCAGATATGGCACGGCTACAGCCCCGTGTGGCAATGGGAACTCTGTGCTCCCGTCCCGGATCCTGCTGCCCTGTGGGATACCGACTATCCAGGCCCGTTTCTCCAGGACCCAAAGACGGGACGCCCCACCCTGTCCTACCAAGAGCAAGCAACCATTATCCAGAAGCAGGCCACCATTCAGAAATTGCACGCAGAGCGCCGGGAACAGCTGGTGTTGCTGATGGAAGTGCACAGTGGCACATTCTGGGCAGAACACCTGCGCCACACCTTGGAGCAGATCGTCCCCACACGCTATCCGGCCGCGAGCCCGATGCGGGCCTGGCTGTCCGAACACAACAACGGCCGGGATTGCCTGAATGCCGTGCGCACCGCCCTGGACCTGGATCCCTGGCCATCCCGAGACTGATGCCTACATCCGCAACGGGAACACGGAGCCCACTGCTACCGTACGTGACCTTCCCCACTCCCTGACGTAGCTCCCGGGATGATCCCGCTTGACCTTTCGTTGCCATAGCAAATAGGCAGGGCAGGACGCCATGACTGATCCGCTGCCCCGCCATCCCCCAAGGGTTCCGCCAGTTGCGGAAACAAATTCCGGTCTGCATGTTGGACCTTAGCAGGCACTGAGGCGCTCTGGCTCCGATACTGATGGTGTCTGGGCAGATACTCGATTACAGTGACCTGCCTGTTTCCATGGACGGCAACGCCTTATCCGAATCGGCTATGGACACCGGCCCTGTCGCATTGACGGGTTCCTGCTTATCCATAATATACCGGAAGCATTTTGTCAGCGTTTTGTGGCCAATACCCTTGACGGATGCCAGTTGACTCAGGGAATTGATACCATTGGCTTCCCCCAGCGTATCTACCACCTTCTGCAGCAAGTCGCGACGCAGCCCCGTCGCTTCGGCCAGATTTCCCGCCTTGCATTCCCGCAAGACACGCAACCGAAACGTCTCATACACGTCATCCCCTGTGGCCGGGTCGTAGTGATAGATTTCAATAGGGATATCGCACGGCTCCAGATACTCCCACATCACGGACAGTGCATCCGCCTCGTCAAGTCCGCCATTGTCAGACCCGAGTATCGGAAACGCCACGGATTCAATGCCGCGACTCCGATAGGAAGCAACAAACTTGGCGAGCCCCGCCTCGAGATACCCAATCCGAGACGGATACCGCCAATGCCGTTTGGTAGGAAAATTCAGCACCCAACGGTGTTCTCTGGCACCTGCTGGGGGTTTGTACAACCACAGCTTCCCAATATCAATGTGCCCTTTTTGGCAATGTTCAACGTACCGATCGTACATCGTCGGGAGGCGCAGCCTAAACTCCAGCGCAATGCCGGCGCCCATTACCCCCTGGCAATTGACAGTGTTTACCAGTGTCTGGCATTCGCTGGTGAAAATGTTACCGGTTATTTCCGTAATGTTTGACATCAAAAGAACCACGTTGAATTGACTTTGACAGGAGTGGTGCGCGGGAGGACTCGCCGTGCGCGTTGACATGCTTCGTCATGCCGCCCACATCACCCGGACCTGACTGCGTGTTCCCACGTACCTCTCATCCGCCCACCCAATGGGATCCGCGGCCGTTACCCCTGCGTAACGGCGCGCCTCCTGGAGTCCCTTTGGGGCGCTCCTGCCCTATCCTCTTGGTGGAGACGGCAAATGTTGCAGTAGCCGTGAGGGGCGACTTTCTCCTTCATCTGACCGCAAGGGAATTGACCCCGGATCAAAAAGCAATCGCTTTGGCACAGATCTCCTCCACGGCACCCTGCTGTTCCCCGACATGTACAATTGCTGGTGTACCTGGATGACCGTTGCCCTGGCAAGGCAGAACCATGCCCGTAATCCAAACCTTGCCCCATGCCACTGACGACTTCGCGATAATACAGGAATCGCCCCACCGCCTGTATGTGGACAAGACCCGGCAGATTGCCCATTTGCTGGACGAGAGAGTTGAGGATCATTTGTTTCTGGTGCGGCCCCGCCGGTTTGGCAAAACACTGCTGATCTCCACCCTGGAGGCCTTATGGCAGGGCAAGCAGGCGTTGTTTCGGGAAACCAGGCGTTGTTTCGGGAAACGTGGATCCATCAGAACTGGGATTGGGAAGGCCAAAACCATCCGGTTCTGCGGCTCAACATGGACGTGCGCGGTCGGCATCATGCCGACACCGTACATGAGGCTTTGCGGGAAACCCTGTACCTGTTGGCTGGCAAGCGAGCCTCTACACTTTTTACCTCCAACATGTATGCGGATACCATGTTGACCCGGTTGTTGATGGACATGGCTGACCGGACAGGCCGCCGTGTGGTCGTTCTGGTGGATGAATACGATACTCCGCTCACGGAAAACCTGGATCGACCGGACAGGATAGAGGGCATTCTGGATGTCCTGCGCATGTTTTATGGGGTCCTGAAGAAAAATGCCAGATTGACACGATTTGTCTTCGTTACGGGTATCACCCGCTTTGCCCGGGCCGGCTTGTTCTCGGGGGCCAATCATCTGTATGACGTGTCGTTTCATCCGAAAACCAGCGATCTGCTGGGTTTTACCCAACAGGAACTGCAGGACCCGGCCGGCACTGGTATGGGGCCTCTCATAACGCAATGTGCCCACCATCTGGGTTGGCAAAGCAAGGAACTGTACGCGGCGCTGGAAACTCACTACAACGGCTACCGCTTTGCCCGGGGTGGTCCACCCGTTTACAATCCGTTTTCCCTGGCCCGGTGTCTGAGCGACATTGAATTCGGCGAAGGCGCTGTGGCATGGGGCACATCGCAACTCCCCAATTACTGGGCGGAGTCCGGTTCCCCCAAAATGCTGTTGCGACTCCTGGATTCCGATGTGTATTCCCTTGATACTGCCCTGCATGACCACCCGGATACCGTGGAACAGGCGACGTATGATGTTGCAGCCCCCCACCTGGCGACTCTCCTGTATCAAACCGGCTATCTGACTCGCGTCGGGCATATCCATCCGGCTACGGGCCAGACCGAGTGGACCCTGGACTTTCCCAATACTGAGGTGGCGCAGACATTCAAGGAAGTGCTGGTGGGCTGGTATCGCAGCCCCCTGCGGCAGCGGGATGTTACCGACCCGGAGCGGGACACGCTGGGGGGGGGACCATGCGGGCGGCCTGGGAACGCATGGATGTGAAAGCGATCCAGATTGCCTTCAACACGTATCTGCGCACCGCGCACTATCACCTGCACCCACCCAAATCCACCGTGCGATCCCACAACCGGGGCCCCTGGCGCAGTGTGCTGGACTATGAAATGCATTACCAGGCCCTGTTGTCCGCGGCCCTGGCGTTGATGGATGTGGATGTTTATGGCGAATTGCCGGCCGTGGCAGGGCGTATGGACATGGCGACCATAGAGGATGACTGTGTGACCATTGTGGAGATCAAGGCCAACCAATCCGCAGTCCACGCGGTGCGCCAGGCCTTGGTGGGCGATTATCCCGCCCATTTTGCGGCTCGCGGGGGTCCGGTGGTGGTGCTGGGCCTGAACATTGACACGCAGACCCGCACTCTGACCGAATGCGCCAAGTGGGATCTGGGTTCCTGGGACAACACCCGGGACCAGTGGGAGAACGAACCTTTCGCTCTGCCACTCCAGCACGTGGCAGCTCTGGCGAACGCAGAGAAAGAGAACCTTGCCCTGAAGGTGGGTTTGGTCAGCAGTGGCGATGGCTAATGTTGCCGTGGAATTTGGATGAACTCATCCATTGTGTGCTGGCGGGCTTGGTTCTAGGGCTTGTGGCTGACGCGACCCGACTTTGACAAGGATCTGTGGCCGGTGCGCGAAGGCCAGGTTGCCTGTCTCACAGCAGGATTGTCTTCGTCATGCCATACGCCTGCGCTGGCAGACTTGGGAGTACACGGGGTTCTGCACCAAGTCATCTGTCATTAACGACGATTCCCCATCTTGCCGCTGAAATCCGGAATACAGTGCCTGTGCCTGAAACGCAGAGGCAGGAATAAGCCGATGATACATCGCATGGTCTGCCTTTGCTTCCTCGCGCAAACCCAGCATGTATCGGGCATTGCCCCGGGCATAATAGGCGTTGGGACATTCAGGATTCCGCCGCAGGACTTCCTCATAATCGGCAGCGGCAGCGGCAAAATTGCCCAGTGCGTACCAGGCGTTACCTCGCCTGTAGTAGGTATGGAGCAGGACTTCCTCCTTTGAGGTCCAAAGAAGCGTCGCATTGTAGTCCTCTATGGCCTCTGCCATGTGGCCACGACTGTGCTGTACAAGGCCCCGGGCATGGAAGGCGGTACCAAGTTCCGCATCCAGTTTCAGGGCTGTGTCATAGTCTGCCAGAGCCTTGCCATATTGTCCCAGGCCATACCACGCGGTGCCGCGTTTGTAGAAAATGAAGGCATCGTTCGGGTTCAGTCGGAGTGCGGCGTCAAAGTCCGCAATAGCGGCTGCCAATTGGCGGAGACAGTATCTCGCGTTTCCTCTTCCCCAGTAACCCAGCCAAGTCAAATCCGCATCCAGGCGCATGGCCTGTTCAAAGTCGTGGATCGCTGCTTCGTACTCCCGCAGAGCGTGTTGGGTCCGGCCGCGTCCCAGGTAAGCCCAGGCCCGGGCAGAGTCTTCTGCATAGGTCCGCAGTAATTCGTCAAAGTCGGCAAGCGCCCCTTCGTACTCGCCCAGAGCACTCCTGGCCATGCCGCGCCAGGTGCGTGTCCAGTAGTGTTCATCCCCTTCGGGATACAGCCTGAGGGCTTGTTCAAAATCCTGAAGGGCTCCTGCAAAGTCGCCCGTGAAATACTTGGCCTGGCCGCGGAAGTAATAGGAGGCATTGTCACCTGCATGCCGGTTCAGGTAGGCATCGAACGTGTCAATGGCCTGGACATACGAACCGGCATTGACTTGCTCCATGCCCTGAAAAAACTGACGGTGTTGCCAATAGCGCAAGGGATTGGGTTCGTCGGGATGTGTACACCCTGACAGCAGGACCAATGCCAGCCATAGAGCGCAAAGCATTGGCGCAGGGAATTTCGGAGCAGGATGATGCCACACTCTGTGACCGTGCAACGGCGCCAGGGGATAGACCTGCAGGCTACCCGTGGCTCTTGCCCGGGTTGCGCAGAAGGACTGGGACATAATCGGGTTTTGCTGACGATCTGCACGCAATGCCAGGGGTCAGGGCCTGTTGCACAGGGTTTGGGTGGCCTGCCGGGCCCATGCCACGCGTGCCGTAGCCAACGCCGCGACACCTACAGGGTGATCACAAGGGAAGCAAGTGCCTGTGTCAAGACCCGGGTGCCAGCGTGAAATTCCGGGAGCATGATGTGTTCTTCCGGGGTGTGATCCAACAGATTGTCCCCTGGACCATAGGCCACGACAGGGCACCCCCAGGCTGGACCCACCACATTCATGTCACAAGTGCCGGTCTTGACCGAGAAGCGAGGCCGGTGCCCGAATTCCTGGCGAATGGCGCCTTGCAGGCTGCGGCACAGGGCATTGCGCCTGGAGGTGATCCAGGCCGGTTCCAGCCCGCTGAAATGAAGCGTGCCCTGGAGGCTCTTCGGCCGCAAAAGGAAAGGACTGATCTATGTCCGGCACGACATGAATGACAGGATTGGCGATGGAAGCCGCCGTGTGGTTCTCGATCCATTCCAGGCTTCGCTGTATGAGCAGGTCCACGTTGAAGCCGACCGGCAACCGAAGGCCAATCAGACATTGCACATGATTGTGGGACGAGTCCCATAGTGTGGTCTGAAACTCGCGCAGACTGGGCGAGGCCTGGTCAAAGATGCGTTTGGTCCCTGCATTGGCCAGGTCCAGCATGGATTGCAGCCAGACCCAGTACGCCACGGCCAGTTCCGCGATTTCCCGCCCCGGACCGGCCGTGTGGGCCGTCGGCTGACGGGCTTCCAGCCGGATGAGAATACGTCCCTTGTAGCCGCGGCAGATGGTATGGCTGCCACTGGGTTCCCCGATAATGCAGTAACGTGGCACCGGATGGGCGATGCCATTGCAAAGGTCCCGGATATGCCGGGCCCCGCGCGACGTGGCCGCTTCCTCTTCCACGGCACCGACCACCATCAGGCGGCAGTCTGCCGGGATACGATCTTTCACGTTGGCGGCACTCAACACGAAATTGGCCAGGGGTCCCTTGGCATCCACCGTGCCACGGCCGTTCAGGCGCATACCCTGGGGGGTAGCCACCCGGGTTACGGGAATGTCACCGGGCACGGTATCGATATGTCCCAGCAGGACGATCAGATTGGCGGCGTCGGCGGCTCCCAGTTCCCCAACCGCGTTGCCTGCTTCATCCACGCCGGTGCGATCAAAACCCAGCTGGGCCATCTGCGTGGCCAGCCATGTGCTGGCTTCGTGTTCGTGACCGCTGAAGGAAGGAATGGCAACCAGACCCTCAAGCAGATCAGCACCCTGTGACTCCGGGATCATGGCAGTACGTCCGGTCAGGCTGTCGGGAAATACTTGCCCAGAAGCTCTGGCAACAGGGCAATCTGTTCCGGCGCAATGCGCGCCGTGTCGGACTGGATCGAATATTGCAGTTCATGGGCATGCGGCGACGGCGGCGCGTCTGCCAACAGGTCGACCGCCCGCACCACGGCGGCATTGACCTTGGCAGCATTGGATTTGACCCGGCTGAGTACCACTTCCACGGATACGGATTCCTCATTGTCAATCGTGTCCAGATCCGTGATGTGGGCCATAACGGCGAAACTCATTTCGGCCTCACGTGCCAGCTGGGCCTCGGGGGAAGTGGTCATGCCGATGATGTCGGCGCCCCACTGGACGAAGGTATCGCTCTCGAACCGGGAACTGAAACGGGGGCCTTCAATGGTGATGAAATTGCCTCCGTCGTGGGCCTCGGTACCGGTGTCGCGCAGGGCCTGTACGCATATCGCACTGAGCCAGGTACAGAAGGGATGTGCAAAGGCGATGTGTGCCACAATCCCGGCTGTCCCCACCGCCGGATCGTCAAAGAAGGACAGGGTGCGCAATCGGGTATTGTCATACAGCTGGCTGGGTACCATCACCGTGCCGGGCTGGAATTCCTGGCGCAGGCTGCCGCAGGCATTGGCGCTGATCAGGTATTCCACCCCCAGCTTCTTGAAGCCGTAGATGTTGGCCCGATGGTTGAGGCGCGTGGGCGAAATCACGTGACCACGGCCATGGCGGGCGAGAAAGGCCACGCGCTGGCCCCGGATGGTGCCCACAAAGTAGGAATCCGAAGGTTCGCCAAAGGGTGTGGTTACGGTCACTTCCTCAAGATCGGCAAGCGCGTCGATCTGATAGACGCCACTCCCGCCGATAACGCCAATGCGCACTGGTTCATTCATGGCAGTTTCCTATACAGGTCGGTTGGAGGCCGGAATGTCCGCCCAAAGGGGATTGCGGGCATCCCGGTCAGACAACAGGGGGTTGGTACAGCTCCATGACACGCCCAGGGCAGGATCATTCCACTGTACGCCGTATTCGTCCGTACCGTCATAGTACTGATCCACCAGATAGAGCAACGTGGTTGCCTGCAGGCTGCAAAAGCCGTGGGCTACGCCCTCGGGAATGAACAGCCCTTCACCGGATTCCGCATCCAGGCAGCGCACTTCCTGTTGCAGGAATGTAGGAGACCGGGGACGCAGGTCGATCAGGCCTACCTCAATGCTGCCCGCCAGGACTTGCCAAAAGTCAATCTGGCGGAAGTGGTAGTGAAGCCCGCGCAAGACATTCGCGGCACTTTCGCTACGGTTGCATTGCAGGGCATCCCAGGCGCGTTCCGGGAACCACTCCTGGCGAAACGACTCACAGAAGCGGCCGCGGGGGTCGTTGTACCAGCGCGGCGATACCCAGCGCACGTCGGCAATGTAGAGGGATTCCGTGATTTGGGTCATGAAGATCCTGTCCGGCGCTTGTCTGCCTCAACCCTGGTAGTCCGGTGCCGCGGCACCACATCCGCTCGGTTGTATCCTGTCCCGTTGCCTGCCCGCAGCCGGCCGGAGTCGATGCAGAAATGGATCGATGCAATCCACGCGCAGGCGGTAGGCGGATCGATTGACGATGAGGACCAGTTGACTGTCCATGATGTGGTGCAATTCCACCAGGCCATTGGCCCGCAGCGTGTTGCCTGTCTCCACCAGATCCAGAATGATGTCGGCCATGCCCGTCAGGGGGGCGAGTTCGACGGAACCATTGAGCTTGATGATTTCGGCGTTGATGCCATGGGCCATAAAGAAGGCGGAAGCCAGCCGGGTGAACTTGGTCGCCACGCGCAGGTTGTCGGCAAGGTGCAGCGAGCGGCCTTGCCACGCCGGAGGCCCTGCCAGAGACAGATGGCAATGTCCCAGCGGCAACATGAAGGTCTCGATGACATCCACCCCTTCTTCCCGCAGGGTGTCCAGACCCGTGAAGCCCACATCGGCCCCGCCGTAACCCACAAAGGTGGGGACATCGGAGGGTTTGGCCAGAATGTACTCGATCTGGCCATTTGCCGTGGTTTGGGTCAGCTCCCGCGTGTCGTCAAACTCCACCACGGGCAAGCCGGCGTCCCGGAGATAGAGGAACAGGGCGCTTTCGAGCCGCCCTTTGGGGATCGCCACGCGCAAGGGCCGCAGTTCAGCCATGGGAACCGTACGTCCCGCTTTCAGGCAGGCAGGGGAGACGGGAATTCCGGGGCATGGTATCTAACCTTCCTGGCAGAGCAGGACCTCCAGTTCAGTGGTGGCCAAGTCTGTTTCCGGCATGGTCCGGGGAGATTGGAGAAGGCGGAACACCCCCTCTGCCGGACGCCACTGGACCATGAAACAGGCACGCAACTCCTGACCATAGCGCAGAAACTGTTCCGGCAGCCGTTCCGAGGTATCCAGAACAATGTCGATTCCGGTGCGGCGCATCCGCTTGATCCAGCGCAGGCACGCGGGATCACGAGTGCATTGGACCAGGACCGTAGGGGCCACGGGCGATAACGCCTGGGACTCCTGCCGGGAAGCAAAGGCACTTACCAGGCGATCCAGATGCATGGATCCTCCCACCGCCGGCTGGGAGGGGCCAAAGCGCCCCACCAGATTGTCGTAGCGACCGCCCTTGCCGGCCACCATGGCCGAATCCGGCAGCAGGATTTCAAAGGTCATGCCGGTGTAATAGGTGAGATCGCGGATTTCCGCCAAATCGATCATCACATGATTCAGTTCATCATACGCCTGCAACCCCTCGCAGATGGCCTGCAGACTGTCCAGGGCCGAGGCCATGCGGGCATTGATGCAGTGGGGCGCCGCGCGCGCCAGGACATCCAGGGGATCGGAACCATACAGCCCCAGTACGGCTTCCAGGGATTGCCGCACAGGGCTCGCAATCTGGCATTGATCCAGAATGTGCTCCAGGGCGTGCTCGCTCTTGCGGTGCAGGGCCCAGCGCAACTGGCGCGCCATATCCGGGTCCGGGTCCAGCGCTTCCAGCAAGCCGTTGACAAAGGCGCTGTGCCCCAGAACCGTCCTGAATTCATGCAGCTCCAAATCGTGCAGTGTGGTGGACAGGCAAGCCAACACTTCGACATCGGCCTGTGTGCCGGCACATCCAATCAGTTCCACGCCGAGTTGCCGGAACTCCTGCTGATACTGCAGACCTGATGATTCCTCGTGACGAAACACACTGCCCGCATAGCAGAAGCGGTAGGGTCCCCGCTCTGTCGGCAGCCGTGTGCCCACCAGGCGGGCGACAGCGGTCGTCATGTCAGGGCGCAGGACCAGGGACTGGCCTTCCTGATCCAGGAACCGGTACAGTTGCATGGAAGAGGAGGCCGAAATGGCCAGATCCAGCGTGTCGGCGAACTCAAACATGGGCAGGATGATTTCATTGTAGCCCCAGGCATGAAACGAGGTTCGCGCCCGGGACTCCAGATCCAGTCGCAAACGGGCTTCCTGCCACAGGTGATCCCTGACCCCCAGAGGCAGTGTACGCCGCAGTGCCGATCCCGGCTCCCTGATTTCCTGACCGAACAGCCAGGCGTCAAAATCCATAGCAGCCAAGAGAATGGGAGGGCGGAGGACCTACAGCGTTTCCGACGGCGCCCGATTGGACTGCAGCGCTTCGATCTGGGACTTGGGCGTGAACGATGCGGCCCGTTCTTCGACCGCCTTGACCTGTTCGGTCTCCTGGGGCGTAAGTCCACCCATCTGGTTCAACACCGTGGTCTGGGAAATTACACGGCGGGGGGCTGCGGCACCGCAGTCAGGACACGGCGGGGCGGCACAGGACGTAGCCGCGGACATGGTCTTCCACAAATGGGAGAAGCGGGTTGCGCATTCGATGCAGACGTATTCGTATACTGGCATGAAGCACTCCGGCCACTGGCGTTATCGCACTGCCGTATTGTATGTAGGATGGTGCCGGAATCGGAAAACGCAGGGGCGTAAAGGGACTGCAAGTGGTTGGTCGCAGAGGTGGATCGCTACCGGCGTCCCTGTTGCCAGGCTATCGCCGGGTCTGGTGGCATCAGGCATAGATCAGGGGTATGAAAACCGTGCCCAGTCCCCACATGAGGATTTGCAGGGGTACCCCGATACGCATGTAATCCGTGTAGACATAACCCCCTGGTTCCATCACAATGGCGTTGGTTTGGTAACCCGTGGGAGACATGAAGCTGGCACTGGCGCCATAGGCGATGGCCATGAGCAGGGGCGTGGGTTCAATGCCAATGGACTGCGCCAGGCCCAGGGCGATGGGTACCAGCAGCACCGCTACCGCGGCATTGGATATCAATTGGGTCAGAATGGCCGTCAGCAGGTACAGGACGCTGACGGTAACCACCGTGTTGGACAACAGGTTGCCGGACATCAGAAACACCACGATGTAGTCCGCCACCCCGGAGGCCTGCATGCCCAATCCCAGGGGAATGGTGCCCGCCATCAACATCAGGGTGCGGGGACTCAGGGCCCGGAATGCCTCATCTGTACTCAAACAGCCGGTCAGGACCATGGCCATAACACCCGCAAAGGCCAGCATGACAATCGGCAGGGTCGTGAAAGCGCCGCCCAGAATGACAGCCGCCATAATCAGCAGCGCAATGCTGTTCCTCTGAAACTGGGATCCCTTCAGTTCCATGCCTTCAATGAAAATCACCCGGTAGAGGTTGCGGAGTGTGGCCAGGGCGTTCTGGCTGCCTTCCAGCAGCAGGGCGTCTCCACTGCGAATGTCCCGTATGGGCATGGCTTGCAGGCTGGCCTGTTCTGGCATCATGATGCCCATCACGGCAATCTGTTCGGATTCCAGGGAAGCCAATTCCGGCAACGGCGTGCCAATCAAAGGGGAATTGGACAGAACAACGGCCTGGACAACGGCGCGGCTGGGATCCAACTCGATCTGGAGGGGTTCGGGGCCTGTATCCGCTATATGCGGAATGATTTCGTTGCGGCTCTTGAACCGCGTGATGTTATTGGCCGTACCCGAAATGAGAAGAATGTCGCCAGCACGAATCGTTTCGTTGGCGAACCCCCCAAGGGATGGTGGTCCCTCCTCGCGTCTGTGGTGCAGCAGCTTCAGATCTGACGATGCCGCCTCGCTGCCTGTGCCCTGGGTGGGCGTCAGCCGCCGCAAACCGGAAATACGCCGGTGCATGGCGGGGGACGTGTGTACATTCTGAAAGGCCTCGCCTATGGCGCGTCCGACAAGGGATGAACCTCGCGGGACCCGGAACTGGGCCAGGTACACGCGACTGAGACTGGGTTCCCCCCGTTGCGTACCGGATCGATCGGGCAGCAACCGGTCGCTGAACAGGACAATGAAAATGCCGCCCACCAGGCTGAAGATCAGGCCCAGGGGGGCAAACGTGAACATCCGGAAGGGTTCGTTCCCTGCCTCACGGCTCAGTTCATTGACCAATATGTTGGTGCTGGTGCCGATCAGCGAGATGGTACCGCCCAGAATGGCGAAATAGCTGATGGGTATCAACAACTTGGAAGGGGACAATTTGTGCTGGAGCGACAGGGAAATGATGATGGGGACCATCATCACCACGACCGGTGTGTTGTTGATGAAGGCGCTGACAATCGGGATGGTCAAGCCCAGCAGGATGAGGAGCCGACGGGGATTGCCCCGGGAAAAACGGGCGAGATAGAGGGTAACGTTTTCCAGGGCTCCCGTGCGCACCAGGCCTTCACTCAATATGAACATGGCGGCCACAGTCAGGGTTGCACTGTTGGAAAAGCCTGACAGGGCCTGTCCCGGAGTCAGGACCCGGGTAAGCGCCAGACTTACCACGATGAGCATGGCGGTAAGTTCCATACTCAGCCAATTGCTGACGAAAAGGACCGATGCCCCCAGCAGTATGGCCAGGTATATGAATTCACTGGAAACGGTGAAGGAAGACATTATGCCGAGGGGTTGCCGCACGCAGAACACAATCCTCCCGGTGCAGAGGATGCAGACTGATCCGGCAATACAATACCCCCATGCCATGGGATGGAATCAGCATGGGGGACGTTTCAAATATTCAGCTGCCAGGAGCGGGTGAACGGACTCGAACCGTCGACATTCAGCTTGGGAAGCTAACGTTCTACCACTGAACTACACCCGCCTGCACCGGAATGTCGGGCATTGCTGATGAATCCTACCTTGCATGGTACCCAATTTGCAAGTCAGCTTGTGCCTTGCGTAAGGGGAAAGGCATGCGGCCTGGATTGCAGAGGGGCTTATTAGGGGTCGTGTTGGGGTGGAAAAGACAGCGATTCCTGTGTGGCGCCGGCAGCAGATGCCGTATCTTGCACCGCAGGCAGTGGCTCTGGATCAGTGCTCACGGTCTGGCCTGGCTGTTGGGAGCCATTGAACGGTGCCTGATTGACCTTGGTGGAAAAGACTTCAACGATATTCCCGCTGGGATCCTTGCACCTGAAGTATGCTTTGTCTGAGCCTTTCCACTCCGACAATTCAGTCACAATCTCTATTCCGCCCTTCTTTGCCTTGGAGAGGCAATGGGCAATGTCGTCTACATCAACATAGATCAACGAATGAATGCCTGCACCGCCGTAGCGTGCCTGGGGGTAATCCTTGGCTACGAGCACAAGACCTTCCGCAAAGACCACCGTTACATCTGACTGTTTCTTGAGCTTCAAGTTAAGAATGTCCCTGTAAAAGCCTACGGAAGCGTTGAGGTCCTCGACAGGTAACTTGATCCCAACACTGACAGTTTCTGCTCCTGGAGTCCGTCCATTGGCATCATGCCTTGCTTCTGCACCAGAAAGCGGTATCTTGACGATCTTGGAGAACCTGAGGGTCTGCCTGTCTTCACACGCGATATCCACAAAAAACACCTTGAACTTGCCTGTTTTGCCGACTTTCTCCTCAACTTCCATGGCCCTGCCCATTCTCCCATCGGGCAGATCGAGAGGGGTACCGGGCTTGATCTGCGCAAGTTTATTCCTGAACCTTCCAATGCGTGATTTGGTTTCCGGTAAACCGGCTTGCGGTGCGGCTGTTCCATGGCCCCGAGTCACAAGGGTTGTGGCCATTTGTTCCAGATAAGCCGCATCCTGTACTTCATTTCTCAGCAGGGACAACCATCCCCAACCGGAGATGATGCCCAGCAAACCACCTGTCATGGAGGCGATCGTGTCTGTGTCTGTACCGAATGCATAGGCGGCCTGGATGATGCCCTTGATCGGATCAGATGCGTGTCGCGACGCCAGATACACTGCGGCGGCCGCCGTAATAGTGCCTGCTCCCCCGACGTTGCGGTCATAGCAATTAAGAGCCTGCAGGACTTCTTCGTCTGTAGCAATGACGCCTTGTGCGATGCGCTCACGGCAGATCTGCAAAAGGTCTGTCATTTCATTGACTGTTTGGTCCCACGATAGCGCATAGTCCAAGTGTTTGCAGGCGGCGCGTCGCCATTTTGTCAGATCAGCATTGGATGCAGGCCAAGAAGACCAATCCGCCACATGGTCCAAAAGCGCATCTACCACCTCACCGAACCGCAATCGTCCGGTTTTGTGCAAGGATGTCCACAGCGCATAACCATAAGTCAGCGCGCCTACCAAGGCTCTCGGATGCCCATGGGTTGCTATTCCGTCAAGCAGGATATTCTGGGCAACAGAGGAGAAAACCTCGGCCTCGCATTGGAACAAGACATGGGGCATGATACGCATAGCCACACCATTGCCACCTGCCTCCAAATACTTGCGGATGTCGTCGCGTGACCTCTTGTCTGACCAGGGTGGTATGCCGGATGCCCAAGTGCGAGCGGACTGCTTTGTGGCTCTGCCACCGCCTCTTTCGTAAAGTAACCAAAACGGCAATTCAACCTCACAAAACTGCTTCTGCCACTGTTTGCCAAACTGCAGAGATCGGGCAAGGCAGAGGATCAGCTGGGTATCATCGCTGTAACTTCCTGCCTTGATTTTTTCATGGTGTGGGTGGAAACGGCCTCCAGCTTGCCGGTTCCATGAGCGGAAATGCAGGAGTGAACCGGAGGACAAAACCTTGTCTGCATGAACTTGGGATATGAACTCATTGGGCCATCCCAAAGCATCGCCACAAGCGGCCCCAAGGATGGCTCCTGTAGCCTTCTTCAATATGCCAGCTGCGGATTGGGCCATGAGACTTTCTCTAGCAAAGACTGCCTTTGTGCACTCGTTGTGCCGTGATATCACATCCGCCTTGAATAAGTTTTGGCAATTTTACCCTATCAAAACACTCAGGAACAGCCCAAATGTCGTATCTGAGTGGAATCTTCTGTAGTTCCAATCGGCGTACTTCGCGATCTTTCTGGGCCTTGTCTTTCACTACAATGGTCTGAATGCAATCCAGAGGAATTGGATCTGGCACCAAGATCTCTGCTTGGAGATTGGTTGGCGCCCGTTGCAGATGATAGGGAGAACGTCTGATGGGTTGCTGACCACGGGTGTCTTTACTGTCAAACAGGGAAAGAAAAGCCTTATATCCAGCCTGGATGTAGGCCCCCTTATCCCTGGCGGCATTACAGGGGCAAAATAAGGTTCCTGACTGCCACAGAAAGTCAGGTTTGATCAACAGGACAACCCAGTCCCTGAACAATCGATCCCGTCCTTGGGCCACCTGGAAGTAGTAAACATTGGGGAATTCCAGTGAGCAACACACCAGATCGTTGTGACCATCCCAGCGATCAGGATCAGTAGGGTTATGAGGCAAGTCGGCCTGCTCCAGACTTTGCCGGGAAAGGATACCCGGACAATCCCCCAGTATATGTGACAGATTTCTCGACTGGGTGAAATGACACAGGCGGGTAATGCCCCGCCGCTGGACCTCTTGACGGATCTTGGACGATTGCGTTGTCATACAGTGTTTTGCTTGTCATACAGTGTCGGATTGTCAGGGAGCAATGGAGTTACCGTTCCAGTGTACAGAAGCAGGAGATCTGTTTTCGCTCGGGTGATGGCGACGTATATCAACCGACCAAAGTAAGTAAGTGCTTCCTCTTTCCCCTGTACAGCGACCCACTCCGCGTCGGGTAGGTTGTCCGCATCCAAAAATGGCAGGATGACCAGATCAAATTCCAATCCTTTTGCGGAATGATAGGTCCCGTAGTAAATGCTGGATCGGGGATCCCACGAAGTCATTTCGCGGTGTAGCCGTTTGGCATCGCTTGGCAGTCGTGGGCGGATATGTTTTTCTTGCTCCCGATTCTTGAAGAGTATGGCAATCGTTTGAGTTTTGCTTGCCCCTTGGGCAACACGAACCGCCTCTTCCAACTGCTGAGTGCGACTTTGGCATTTGACAAGAGCGGGGCGGGGGCCATCAGCACGTGGAGATATTGCTTCAACTATATCTTCAATTTCCGCAAAATAGGGCATTCTTGAGATGGCTAATCCCAGCTGGGCAATCTGTTTTGTATTGCGGTAGTTTCGCTTGAATTCCCATACGGGAAAAACTTTCAGGCCTGCAGATTTCCAAGATGTACGCTGGCCGTAGATCTGTTGTGCCACATCTCCGAAAAAGGTGAGCGAACCATCTTCAGGAATGGCGCATGCCAGTGACCGTATCATTTCCGGTGAGAAGTCTTGCCCTTCGTCCAGGATGATGTGGCGGTAGTAGCGTTTCCCTTTATCCTCAAGGAATGCCTGATGAACACAATAGGCGATATCCTCCCAGTCATACAGCTTGCCTTCCATTTCCCTGAGCTGGCGATATTCCTTGTATATCTCAAACATTACGTCTCGGAACTGGCGTGCAAGTCTGGTACCACGCCGACCTATTCGTTCCACTTGGATATACTTTTCCCTACCATCAACCAGTCCGTGCTCTTGGATCCAGTTGATTTCATCTACAAAGAAATCCGCAGTCCTGTTAAAGAGCGGATGCTGCCCAAGGCGCTGATGTACATTGCTTACAGCGTTGTCAATGAGGTCACGTTTTTCGGCTGTTTCACAGATCGAGTTGTACCCCATTTTCCCTCTTGTATGAAGGTAACCTCTAGCAAATTTATGATAGTTTTCTATCACCACATTCTGCAGTTCTGTGGATTTGAGGTGGTGCAAATAAGTAACCAGGGTGCGATTGAAGGTCAAGAGTAGCGTCTTGCCGGAGTGGGGTAAGTCGTTGGCCGAGAGATACGCTGCGCGATAGAGGGCCAACGTGGTTTTCCCGCTACCGGCTGTACCCAAAACTACGGAGTGACCGGTTTCAGGCAAATACAGAACTTCCCTCTGTTTTCCCTCTGGCAAAGGCAACGATTCAAGCATCATTTTGTATTGGCCAGCAAAGATTGCAGGTGTCTGTCCAGTCCCGAATTGACCTGTGACAAATACCGAAATCTATGACAGGCTTTCCTGCAAGCTCCATAAATCCATAAAGGTGAACACCGCCGACATACGATGCCATACCGCCATCGTACCCGGGATAGACACAACTAACTGCAGATCAAATCTCTCACTTTGCCATGTAGGCACAGGTCTGAAAGGCAGTGTCTTACCCACATACCCGCCTGACACAATGATGTCGGTGTAGAGCCCCTGGAATGACCAGGGTACCGATGGCGTTTGCCCTCAAGCAGCAAATGGCTGCGTCCTGTCCAATCCGGATCAGTCGTCTGGATTATCCGGCGTATAAACCCGATTCGCATCCAGCAACCATGCCACCAGCCGGTCGATTTCCTCTTCCGTCATGCGCGTCGCGAAATCATTGGGCATGGAATCATCATAGTTCGGAACGCGCCGATTGTCAGGTGACATAATGCTTTCCTTCAGGTAAGCCGCTGCGTCCGTGGCACCTTCCCGGTACTCGGTGATGGCGTGGATGTTCCCAAAGTTGGGTCCCTGTTCGCCAGGATTGTCAGCGGATTCGATTTCGTCCAAGCTGTGACAACCGATACAGGCCATGGCCTGAAACAGATAGTCAGGGGCCCGATTGCCCTTGGGCAACACCGAACTCAAAGTCAGCTGTACCGGTTCGTATTCGGCATCCGGATCGACGCCGATATTCTGCAGTTCCGGCGGTTTGGGTACATCCAGGAAAGGCTGGAAGGGGTCTTCGTCCAAGGTTTGCTGCAGGGCCGTCTCCTCCCAGTTCATGACATAAAGCACAACGTCCGCTACCTGATCTTCCCGTAACGGGCCGCCAAAAGTGGAACTCCAGGGCACCATGCGATTTACCCATTGGGAGTTGTGCTTGCTGGGGCGTCCGGCCATTACCGTGAGATGCACGTAGGTTGACATCGGCATAGTCCCTTCCTGGCCGACATCTCCCAGCCGACGGGTGAAGAAATAGTGGCTGTTGAGAGCCGGCGCTATGCCCTGCAGGCCCTGCCCCTGGCGTCCATGACAGGTGGCACAGTTATCCGCAAATATCTTGGCCCCATTTTCGATGCGGCGGCCTTCCCAGTTTCTGGTCTGCAGCTCCATGCGCGTATCTTCCGTCTGGGCTGTGAGGCCAACACAGACCACGATGACAAAGGATGCCACCAACCCGGTGATCAATTTGGTGCCAAAATCGCGAACGTACAGATTGCGCATGTAGGGGGTCCAATCTTGCGATTACGGGGAGTCAGCAGTGCCGTTCTGCATTTCCAGAAATTCGGGAACACCGTACTTCTTGACACCGTACTGCTCCCAGTAATAGGAATCGCGATGCAGCCAGAAGTCCTGGGTGAAGAATTCCTCCACACCATCGGGGTTGATCCAGAAAATATCCCAAGTCAGGCGTTTGAGGTTGGCCTGATCCTGGCTAATGGTCAGGATGCCGTAAGGCGCATTGAAGTCCGCAACTTTCTCTTCCCATACTTCCAGGGCATGGCGGAATTCGGCCAGCAGTTCATCAAATTCGTGGTCGTCCGTTTCGTATTCCTCACGGGAATCGTAGGTGCCCAGAGGCAGATGCACATAGCCGATCTCCCGGGAAATGCCTGTGCCTTCTTCCGGCATGAGTTCCTGCACGATTTCCAGGGGGGGCGCACCCTGGACCGCGTATTGCGGCGTTCCCATCCAGCTCAGGATGATCATGACGACACCGGCAATGATGCCCGAAATGGTCGCGACCCGACGATCCGCACCGCGGCGGCTGGGGTTGCGGTCCAGATAGGGAATCGCCATCAGCAATACCAGCAGAACGCCCGGAATGATGACCCCCGCCCACATCTTGTCGGCTATTTTAAGCAAGCCCTGCAGCCAGTAGAAGTACCAGGGGGCAACGGTATGGAAGGGAGTTTGCTGTGGATTGGCGATGTGTTCCAGAGGCGCCTGAAACAGGAAGACGGTGACCGCCGTGATGATGGCCGTGACGACCAGGAGGAAACTGCCCTCGTCAAACAGAACGTCCGGCAGGTAGTACACCCGGCGATTGGCCGGCACCCGGTTGGCGGTATCTTCGCCCACTTCCTCTTCCTGTGCCGGCAGGCTGATGCCAAACAGCACCACCTTGTAGTAGTGGACAAAGAAGAAGAGAATCAGCAGCAAGGGCAGGAAAAGCACGTGTAGCAGGTAAAAGCGCAGCAGACCGTTGGCCCCGATGTCGGGAGCTCCCCGGGCCAGCAGGTTGATAATCTCGCCCACGAAGGCCGGGGGCACAGCCTCTGCCATGGAGGTACCGATGGTGACGGCCCAGAAAGCCAGCTGATCCCAGGGCAGCAGATACCCGGAGAAACTCAGGAACAGCGTAAAGACCAGCAGCAGCACACCGGTGACCCAGGTGAATTCGCGGGGGGCTTTGTAACTGCCCGTCAGGTACGTGCGTACCATATGCAGGGTTACGATGGCCACCATCAACTCGGCCCCTATCCGATGCAAATCCCGCATGATCTGCCCAAAGGGGACATTGCTGAGAAGGCGAATCATGTCCACATAGGCCCGTTCCGGGGAAGGGGCATACCAGATCATGAGGATAATGCCGGTAATGGTTTCAAAGAGAAACAGGTAGGTAGACAGCAGACCCAGACGGTAGGTATGCGTGAAGCGGGTGACGCTCTCGTGATAATAGGACGGCTTGATGTGCAGCAGAAAGGCGTCTGCATGGGGTCGCAGGCGCGTGTTGGGCCGGCCCGGTGGGTCGCCGCGCAACATGCCGCGAAACTCTCCGGAACTGATACCCGCCGTGAAGTACGTGAATATTCCGTTGAGAGCCGACCAGAGGGCACTGAACCAATTCTTCTTGGGTGTCTGTTCTTGTACTGCCATCAGCTGGAACTCAGGGCTTCATGGTTTGCCGAAAAGGAAACAAAGTCACGCAAAGCGGGAGAAGAGTGTTTCAGGCCTTGCCGGAGCGAGGGGGTTACGAATGGGCCAAACCCTGGATTCTCCGTCCCGTCTTGACCACGATTTCGGCGGAGTCACTGGGTACACTGGGGGGCTGAATGCCTTCGTCCGTAGACTGCGTAGAACTCACGACCGTTCCGCCTTCCTGGATTTCCACCACAAACTGATCCAGACTGCGGGGGGCGGGTCCTTCAATGTATTCCCCTTCCCGTGTGAACTTGGAACCGTGACAGGGGCACTCAAAGCGGCGATTGGCTTCGACCCATTTGTACAGACAGCCCAGATGCGTGCAAACCATGTAGAGCGCCCGGGGGCCCTGTTCGGTATTGACCAGCCAAAACTTGCCTATGGGGTCTCCCTGGGGGGACGCCGACAGATCGGGCAGTGCAGAGGTTAGGCCCAGGAGGAAGTCACCGCCGAATTCCCCGGCCTTGAACCGCGGATACATGAGCAGGCCTGTGGCCACCACCTGTTGCACCGCAACCACGCTGACTGCGGCCGTCCAGGAATAAGCCAGAAACTCACGCCTGTTCAATTTACGTATGTCAGTGCGTAAATATGTTTCTTCCGCCGGGGCCGGGACGGCGGCGGGAGCCGGTGCACGGGCAGCCGGTGCCGCGGCGGGCGTGGTTGCCGGAGCGGGAGCCGGTGCTGCCGGCGGGGGAGCGGTGACTGCCGACGGCGGTTCCGGCTCTGTGGGCGGCTCTGCCGTCGCTGCCGGTGCCGGTGCCACAGCGGCCGTTGCCTCCGCCTCAGGTGGAGGCGATGCCTCCACCGCGGTTGCGGGGACCGGTGTCTCTTCCACGGCGGCTGCAGCCGGAGTTGCCGCCTCCGCTTCAGGATCGTAGGTCTCGCCCCTGCGTTCGGCAACGCGCCTCTTGGCTTCGTGGATCCATTTGTCTGCCGGGGACAGCTCAGCCACTATCTATTGTCCTTTGCCAGTATTGGGTGCCAGTATTGGGACGTGTCAGATCCGTTTCGCACAAGTGCGATCCGGTGTGCAATTCGGAGTAGGGGACCAGGTTCATAACAACAGTGCCATTGCAACGATGAACATGGGGGCAAGGGCAGTTCTGGAGTGAATTCACGACCAAATCCCGTGTCCTGCAGTGACCTGTTGTCCATCATTCGAACGCCATGAGTATAGCATACGTACCCCCTTGGAGACGGAATGAAAGAGAGGACAAAGCAGGTGTCTGTGGTGGTTGCAGGCGCTTCCCTTTCTCAACCCCCAACCTGGTCCACTTCCGCCAGGCGGTGTCGAAGCTGCTCCCGTTCCTGCTCCAGCCGCGCGATCTTGGCCTGTTCGCGCTTGACGACCGCGGGAGGCGCCCTGTCCACAAAGTTCGGGTTCGCCATCAGATGACAGGAACGGTCCAGGCGGGACTGTACATCCTCCATTTCCTTCGTCAGACGCTTGTGTTCTGCCTGCAGGTCCAGGATACCTGCCAGGGGAATAAAGACAGTCACGGCTTCCACGGTGGCCGTGACGCACTGCGTTGTGTCCGGAATGTCTGCCGCAATGCGCAGGAGATCGCCGTCCAGGCGGGCCAGGGCACAGAGCAGCGCCTGATTGCCTTCCAGCAAACCCAGATCCCGGGGAGTCTGCAACCAGGCGGCGATGCGTTTGCCAGGTTCAATTCGGTATTCGGCGCGCATGTTGCGAATCGCCCGCACGATCTGTTGCACCAGGCCAAAGTCCCTTATGGCCTGCTCTGCCACCGCGGCCGCCTGGGGCCAGCGGCTCATCATGATGCTGTGGGCGGCCTGGGGCATGGCCGGCAGCTGTTGCCAAATGGCCTCGGTCAGGAACGGCATGAACGGATGGAGCAGGCGCAGGCCCTGTTCCAGCGTATAGGCCAAAACGGTGACGGTGCGCTGCCGTGCCTGCGGATCATCACCATGCAGGCTGATCTTGGCCGCTTCCAGATACCAGTCGCACAATTCATGCCACAGGAAGTTGTAGAGCTGCGTACCGGCCTCGCCAATCTGCCAGCTGTCCACCAGCCGCGTCACCTCGCCCGTAACCTGATGCAGTCTGGCCAGGACCCAGCGGTCGGCGATGGCCAGCTGGGCGGCGGCGGGAACCTGGTAGGCAGTCGCGAACGGATTGTCCGGTGCCGTCAGGGGCAGGGCCATGTCTGCCAGATGGGGTGTCAGGAAGCGGAAGGCATTCCACAGCTTGTTGGCAAAATTGCGGTTGCTCTCCATCCGTTGCCGATTCAGCTTGAGGTCGTTGCCCGGGGTGGTCCCGGTCAGCAGGGTGAAGCGGAGTGTGTCCGATCCATAGTCGCGGATCAGGTCCAGGGGATCCACGATGTTGCCGAGAGACTTGCTCATCTTCTGGCCATGCTCATCCCGCACCAGACCATGCAGGTACACCGTGCGAAAGGGAATGTCTCCCGTCAGCTTGAGGCCCATCATGATCATCTTGGCTACCCAAAAGAACAGGATGTCATAGCCTGTTTCCAGAACCGTCGTGGGATAGAACCGCCGCAGATCCGCGGTTGCCTCGGGCCAGCCGAGGGTACTGAAGGGCCAGAGGCCGCTGCTGTACCACGTATCCAGCACGTCGGTGTCCTGCGTCAAGGCGGTGGCGGTCCCGTAATGGGCCAGTGCCTGGGCCTGCGCCTCCTGCTCGTTCATGGCACAGAACATGTGATCATCCGGGCCGTACCAGACCGGAATGCGGTGCCCCCACCAGAGCTGCCGTGAGATGCACCAGTCCCGGATGTTCTCCAGCCAGTGAAAGTAGACCCCTTCAAACTGGCGGGGCACGATCTCGATCCGGCCGTCCCGTCCCGCCTGGATGGCCGACGTCGGCCATCTCCTGCATGCGCAGGAACCACTGGGTACTGATCCTGGGTTCAATGATTTCCCCGCTGCGCTGGGAGCGCGGCACCCGTACGGTATGGGGCTGGGTATCCAGGGTGAGGCCCTGCGCTTCCATGTCCGCCCAGACCTGCAGCCGGCCGGCTTCGCGCGTCAGGGCCCTGGTACGTTCCGGCTTCCGCATTGAGACAGGCATCCTCATCCAGAATGGGACAGAATGGGCAAGTTGTGGCGCTGGCCGATCTCGTAATCAGTGTGGTCGTGGCCCGGGGTCACCTTGAGCGCACCGGTACCGAAATCCCGGTCCACGGCAGCATCGCCGATGACAGGAATCAGGCGGTTCATCAGGGGCACACGGACCTGCTGGCCAATGAAATGCCGGTAGCGTTCATCTTCCGGATGAACGGCCACGGCGGTATCCCCCAAAATGGTTTCCGGCCGGGTCGTGGCCACCGGAATGTAGTCGTCGGATGCCTGGAGCGGGTACCTGAAGGTGTACAGCGTGCCCGGTTCCTCTTCGTATTCCACTTCCAGATCCGAGATGGCCGTATTGCAACTTGGGCGACCAGTTCACCAGGTAGGTGCCGCGGTAAATCAGGCCTTCCCGGTACAGCTGTACAAACGAGGTGCGCACAGCATGGGACAGGCCGGGGTCCATGGTAAAGCGCTCGCGGTTCCAGTCACAGGAGATCCCCATGCGCCGCTGCTGGCCGGAAATGCGGCTGTGGTACTCGTCCTTCCAGTCCCAGACTTCCTGGACGAAGGCCTCACGCCCCAGTGCCGCGCGGGAGGATCCCGCCCTCTCCAGCTGCTGTTCCACCACGCTTTGGGTGGCGATGCCCGCGTGATCCGTGCCGGGCACCCACAGTGTGGGGTATCCCCTGCATGCGCTTGTAGCGGATCAGGAAGTCTTCCAGGGCATCCATGATCGCATGCCCCAGGTGCAGGACACCGGTGACGTTGGGCGGTGGCATGGAAATGACATACGGGGCCCTTGGCCGGATCGGACTGGCCCAGGGTGGCCTGGGTTTCCGGCCGGAAAAAGCCCTGCTCTTCCCACCAGGCATACAGGGTCTCCTCATGGTCCAGAGGGTTGTAGGTGTGGACTGACTGTCTTGGCCATGGATTCCTCTCAAAAAAAGACCGCTTCGCTCAAGGACGAAAACGGTCTCCGTGGTACCACCTTGCTTAACGTCCCCACAGGGGAACGTCACTCATTGAGCTGTAACGGGCATACCCGAAACAGGCTGATCCGGGGACTCACCTGTTCTGGCTTCCTGGCGACTTCGGCGGAAGAAGAACGGGAAGGCTTTCAGCCTGGGCGCTTCCCTCTCTGGGTCCTGGTTGCCGCCTACTGCTCCAGTGCAATCCAGTTATGTATCTGGAGCCATTATATGCATGGGACGGAACCGGTTCAAGTATCTGCGTCGGGAAGACACCCCCTTCCCGGCCCATGGCACCCCAAGGACGCAACGGCAGGTCCTGATACGCGGGAAAGGATCGGGATTTGCACCATGGTACAGACCTGCTGACCCGGAAACACATGACCACCAATCCGGTCTTCAGGTTGTACAATGAACAACCTTCCCTTCCATTTTGCCTGCAGAAACATCGCCCATGAGCATCATTGACCGTGTTGAAATCCATCCCTTCCAGTTTGATGTCCCGGACCTGGCCCTCGGGTCGCATTCGGCCTCCGGCGTAGGGAACATGGTCTACCAGAAAGGTTCCCACCTCACAGCTAACCCGCTTCGCCGTCCGCATCCAGTGCGATGATGGTGTGCAGGGGGAATATGTTACGCACTGGGTGGGTACACCTTCCACGCTGGGTCAGATGCAGATGCTGGCCCCCCTGCTCATTGGAACGCAACCCCAGTCACCAGGGAGTCTATCTGGGATGACATGAAACGCGAGGTGCGGGCCTACGACCATATGGGACACGGACCCCTGGATCTGGCCCTGTGGGATCTGACAGGCAAACGGCTCAAGGCATCTGTATCCTCGCTGATTGGGGGATTCCGGTCCCGCTTGCCCACCTATGCCAGCACCTATCACGGACAGCGAGAACCGGGAGGGCTGGATTCGGTGCAGGCCTATGTGGACTATGCCGTGCAGTGCCAACAGGCGGGCTTCCACGGATTCAAGATTCATGGCTGGCATGAAGGCAATGCCCGGGAGGAAATCCGCAACGTGCTGGCGGTACGCGCGGCGGTGGGGGATGACTGGCGCCTCATGCTGGATCCTGCCTGTCAGCTCCGCACCTATATGGATGCGCTGCACGTGGGACGGGCCTGTGACGAAGCGGGCTTCTTCTGGTATGAAGATCCGTATCGTGACAGCGGCGTGTCCGCCCCTGTCCCATCAGCGCCTGCGGGGCCCAATTGCGAACCCCCTTGCTGGTAAGTGAACATGTACGCGGCATTGAGCAAAAGGCCAACTTCCTGATCCAGGGTGGGTGCGACATGATTCATGTCGATCCGGAATACGATATGGGCATCACAGGGGCCCTGAAGATTGCCAATGTTTGCCAGGCGCTGGGCTTTGACATTCAGATTCACGCCTGCGGTCCCGGGCACCGCGCCCTGATGTCGGCTTTGCCTCATACCCACATGTATGAGATGGCCCTGATTGGCCCCGGCATGCCCAATTGTGTGCCGCCTGTCTACACCAATGACTATCGGGATCACCCGGAAGGCCTGGATGGGGACGGTTGCGTCCCTGTGCCGGATGGACCAGGGTTGGGCGTGGCCTATGATTGGGATTACATAGAGGCGCGCGGTACAGGGGTACTGATATATACCTGAAGGGAGAACAGGGTGGGTTGCTCATCCCGCTTCCCGTTCTCCCCGACTTGGGCCATACGTGGTGGATTCTGTGCCTGTGCCACAGCCCAGATCCGCCGGGATTGTGCCCTATTTCCGAAGCAGCGGTCCTGCAGGATCCGTCTGACGCATTCGCCGTGTGTTTGTCAGCCAGTTTTTTTGCTACCGTGGATGCGGACCCGCTTCGGGATTGCCACATGTGGATCCGAAGCCTGCCTCAAACAGCCCAGCATACCGCGTGCTGTCACATCCCCTGCACCACTCACGCAGCTCCGTACCATTGACACAGAAGTGTGCCATTGGGACTGAGCTGCTGGCGGTCCCCCGGGCGGTGTCGCGCATTCTGACCTGGTCCCCGTGGCGTTGCCCGCACCCATGGCAGGCCGTGCGCTGTCACTACCGGCGCCCATACCAGAAACCGCACTATCTACAACTGTAGGATTAGCACCGTAAGGCCGCAAACGTGGACGATGTGGCAAGGGGATCAAATGGGCTCGGGTGCCATCGGATGTTCGGTCTGGACGTAGCGCAGTATGCCTGACTCGCCACGGATGATGAGGGAATGTGAATACGCCCGTTGGCGGGCATAGTTCACACCCCGCAGGATTTCGCCATCTGTGATGCCCGTAGAGGCGAAAAAAATCTGGTCCGACTGGACCAGATCATCCGTGGTCAGGATCCGGTCCAAATCATGCCCCGCTTCCAGGATCTCGTTGCGTTCTTCCGCGCTCTGTGGTGCCAGCCGGGCGACGATGGCGCCGCCCAGGGCCTTGACGCCGGAGGCGGCGATGAGGCCCTCAACGGCACCGCCGGTGCCCATCAACACGTCAACGCGGCTGTCAGGATTGCCGGCCTGGAGTGCACCGGCCACGTCACCGTCAAACCGAATCTGGGCCCTGGCCCCCGCCTGCCGAATTTCAACCAGGAGATTCATGTGTCGGGGCCGATCCAGGACGAATACCACCAGATCGCTGATGTCCTTGCCCAATTCGCGGGCGACCAGGGCCAGTACCCACCCGGGAGGGGCATTCAGGCATTCAGGCACCAATGCCCGCGCCACGCGGCGGTCCACCACAATCTTCTGCATGTACAGGGCCGGTTCGGGTGACCAGAGGGTGTGGCGCGGGGTGGCACTAATGACCGAAATGGCACCGGGTCGGCCCTGCGCCAGCAAGTTGGCGCCATCCACGGCATCATATGCCACATCCATGGGGGGGCCTTCGCCGCTGCCAATCTGAAGGGTTTCCGCGAAGGGATCGAGATGGCGGAGGCCCTTGTGGGCACTGCCTACCAGGAAACCGTTGAACGGAATCTTGGCCAGCTCCCGGTGCATGGTTGCTGTGGCTACTTCATCCGCCCGATTCCGCAGTCCCAGCCCAACGTAGCGGCCTGATGCCAGCGCAGTCATCTCGGTAGCGCGGACCAGCTCAAAGCCCAGATTGATGTGGGAGTCGGTGAGAAACGTTGTTTCGGACATCAGGTGCGGTATTCGGTCAGGGCCAACAGGTGCGAGGTCTTGCGCCAGGCGATCATGCCCCCATCCAGCACCTTGACATTGTCAAAGCCATTGTGGTGCAACACACGCGCGATGTTGCGTGCACGGCGGCTGGTATTGGATACCAGCACAATCTCCTGGCGTTGCAAGGCATGGTTGAGAGGGCTGAAGGTCGAATAGGGCAGGTGATGTGCCTGTGGTATGTGTCCCCGATCCCATTCCATGCGTTCACGCACATCGATGATCGCCAGGGCCTGATCCTGGTTCAGGAGCCGGTGCTCCACCTGTTCGACCTGGATCAGGTCCACCGGCACGGATTCGTCGCCCTGCTGCAGGATGTCCTGAAAGGGAATGACAATCTTGGGCAGGTTCAGGCATTCCTGGAACACCCGATTGGGACAGTCGTAAATGCATTCCTTGGGATTCAGGACATGGTGAAACAGATGCGCAATCGCGGTGTCTTCTTCCAGGAAATGATCCGTGCCGACATAGTGAATGAAGCCGGAGGACCGGAAGAACCGGAGGACCAAATCGGAGATCTTGAAGAAGTAGACATCCCCTCCCCGCTGGCGCACACCGCGCACGAAATTCTCCAGCATGCGGATCCCGCTGACGTCGATCCGAACCGTGTTCTGCATCTGGAGCAATACGAAGCGCCGGGTATCCCGGGGCGGCAAGTGATCCCGCAGCAGGTATTCCACGTGGTTGGCGGCCCCGAAATACAGATCGCCCTCAATGCTGAGAATGCTCAGCTGCGGACACAGCCTGTCATCCCCGGCCTGGGCTTCCCGCAGATGCCGGTAGTTGGCCGTGGGCACCAGGTTCAGCACCCGGGGGCGGCTGGTCTTGTATACATACACCACCAGGGACGTGATGATGCCCAGAGTCACCACATACACCAGAGGCAGAATGAAGGCCGCCAAAAAGGTGGCCAGCATGATGAACGTTTCCGATTTGCTGGTCTCCAGAATCTGCCGGGCCCGTTTGTAGCTGATCATGCTCAGGGCCGTGGCAATCACGAATCCGGCCAGGACGGGCCGGGACAGAAACTGAATGACGGATCCCAGTCCCAATACCGCCCCCATGACAAACAGGCCAGACAGAATGCTGGTCATCTGGGTGCGTCCGCCTGCCGTGTAGTTGATTGTGCTGCGGGTGAAGGAGCCGGACGACGTGTAGCCGGAAAGGAAACCGCAGGCAATGTTGGCGAGCCCCTGTCCCACCATTTCCTGGTTGTTGTCCAGATACTGTCCCGATTCCGTGGCCAGGGTGCGGGAAATGGTCAGAGCTTCGATCAGGCCAATGATGGCAATGGCCCCGGCACCCGGTATGAGACTCTGGACCAGCTGCCAGTCGGCAAGAGGGAGGTTTTGCCAGGGCGGCAAGCCGCGCGGGATGTCAGACACCAGCCGGACCCCCTGCTGGTCCAGGCGCAAGACCACAATGATCAGCGAGGTAATCGCCAGGGCGGCAAACTGGGCCGGAATGCGTTTGTGGATGCGGGGCAGGGCCAGGATCAGGAGAAAGGTGGCCAGTCCCAGCATCAGGCTGATGACATGGATGGCGTCCAGCTGGCCCCAGAGGTTTTGGATGGTCTGCCAGAATTGGGCACTGGCCCTGGTCTCCAGGCCAAACAGGCCGCCGAGCTGGTTGGCAATGATCAGCATGCCGGCGCCCGCGGTGAACCCCACCATAACGGCATCCGAGACAAAGTTGACAATGAAACCCAGACGCAGGAGACCCAGGGCCAGGCGAATGATGCCTACCAGCACCGACAGGATCCCGGCGGCGGCCAGATACTCCCCCACACTGTTGCTGGAAAATATGGGGGTGATGGTGGCCAGGACCAGCAGCGACGCCGCATTGGTGGGGCCTGTATGCAAATGCCGGGAGGATCCCCACAGGGAGGCGATGACGGCCGCCACCACGGCCGTGTACAGGCCTATGGCCGCCGGCAGGCCGGCGATGAGGGCATAGGCAATGGATTGCGGCACCAGAATCAGGCCGGTGGTGATACCGGCGATGGCATCCGCGGGCAAATCCTGCCAGCGGTACTGTCGGAGAAACTGCCAGGGCTGCAACAGGGTGGCCAGCGAAGCCTGCAGGGGAAAGGCAGGGCGTTGCTTCAATGCAGCCGTTACGCTCATGGCTCTTCCTTCAAGCCTTCTGGTCCATGAGCGAAAGATTCACGAATTCTCCCGATTGCACAACCCGTCGATTATATAGCACGCTGGGCCGCGGGAGATACAGGGTCGAAACCTCCCGCGCCGTGTCCTGGAACCTTCTCCCGATTCAGCGGGCACCGCATGCCTGCAGGCAGGCTTGCATGTGACCCCGGGCTTCCGCGGCAATGATGCAGCACTGTTCCAGGGAATGCCCACCGGCTTTGGTACCGATGACTTCCAGGTTGAGCGGTCCGGTGTAGCCATGGTCTTGCAACACGCGGACGTAACCGAGCAGATCGATATCCCCACGGCCATTGGGCTGATCTTCCGGAAGGCCCGGGCCTTCCTGGCGTCCCTTGCAATCCCGAATATGGACATGCTTGACCCGGTCCACGACAGCCGCCAGGGCCTCTACCGGATTCTCCATGGCGCGGTGAATGTGGCTGGGATCCATGTCAATGCCAAACGCCGGGCTGGAAATGGCTTCCATCGCCCGCAAGGTGGTCGGTGTATTGTAGATGCTGTTGCCGACGTGCGCCTTCACACACAGGGTGACGCCATAATGCTCCGCCCGGTCGGCCAAATGGCCCAGATTGTCCAGGGACTGCTGCAGGCTTTCCTCGTCGTCCGCGGTGCCGCCGGGGCCACAGTTCACAATCGGGATGCCCGTGGCGACCGCCGCCTGAAACGCGGATTCCATGACCTCCCGGTCCTGCAGCGGCTGTTCCATGGCCAGCAATTCGAGCTCATAGCTGGCGGCCAGCTCCCGGATCGTGCGGGCCTGGTCTTGCCAGTCATCCAGCGGCAGATGGTCGCACATGCTGGGAATGGCCCCGATCTCGATGCCATCGTAACCCGCCATCCGCGTGTACTTGAAGGCAGTCTCAATGTCGAAACTTCCAAACAGAACGGTATTCAAACCTAGTTTCATGATTTCTCCCTGTACAAATCCCGCATTGCTGCCGGGCTATACGTCAACGACTTCTCCGGTCTCCCAGGACTGGATGGCGGCTTCAATAATGGTCTGGACCTTGAGGGCATCGGCCCCGGACGCATCAATGTCCTCCGGTGCACACCTTCCCGGTTTTGCTCGATCCAGCGGGTGATGCGGGACTGGAACGTTTCCGGAAACGCCATCATGCCACCCAGGAAATCGTAGGTCTCCCGCTCCATGCTGAAGCGGGGATAGAACTCCAGATGCTGGCAGGCTTCGCGCAACACGAACCGGCCATCGGAACCCACCACCTCCAGGGTTTCCAGACCGTAGCTGCCGCCGGCGTCGTAGCTGCCCGTCAGATGGCCAATGATGCCGTTGGCGAACAGCAGGTTCACCTGTACATTGGACCATATCTTGCGTCCCTTGCCCTTCTTGAAAAAGGCCTGCACCCTGGTCACGTCGCCTGCGAAGTAACGCATGACATCCAGGGAATGGGGATGCAGGGCCCGCATATGGAAATGGGGCGAGGACTCGTTGGGGTTGTTGATCCACATCGTCATGTTGATGATGTTCAGTTCGCCCAGGCGGCCGCTGTCCACCCATTCCCGGGCGCGCAGGGCGGCCGGGGTGAAGCGATGGTTCAGATTGATGCCGTAGCGCAGATTCCTGGCCTGGGCCAGGGCCACCATTTCCGGGCCTTGGGCAGTTCATTGGAAATCGGCTTTTCCCCCAGCACCGGTATGCCGGCGTGGAGCAGGCCCATGGTGGGTTCGTAATGGTCGCCCCCGTTTTCCTTGCCGGCCGTACAGACACTGGCCATATCGATGGCAATGCCACTGTTGACCAGTTCCTCCACGGACAGGAAATAGGGGGACATCATACAGTTCGCCGCCGGCCTGGGCCGCGGCTTCGATTGCATCACAGACCGCCACGATCCGGGTATCGGGATGGGCCTGATACACCCGGCCGTGGGTCTTGCCGATGTTGCCGACGCCGACAATCGCTACATTCAACATGGAAGGGATTCCTCTGGACTGGTTCGGGCGGAAGGCTAGGCCTGGGACGGGTACACCTGGGGAAAGTATTCGCCCTGCAGGATTTCGTTGTCCTGTACGGTAACGTACGGTTTCATGATGTGCTGGCCACTGGCCACATACCGCGTATCCTGGGTCATGTAATGCATGGCAATGGCGCGGCGCGGCCGGGGGCTGGTGTTGGCGTGGCTGCCGTGCCAGGTCAAGGCATGGTGATAATGGACTTCCCCGGCCTTGACCGGACACCGGTCCACGCGGATGGCATGTCCGGCGAACGAGGCGGGCATGGCTTCGTACGACTCCAGGGTGTTCAGGAAGGCAATGTTGTCTCCCCACAGATGGGAGCCTGGCACCATGCTCATGCAGCCGTTGTCTTCATCGGCATCATCCAGGGCGATCCAGGCCGTCACTTCGGTCATGGGCGCGATGATGGGCCAGAGCGGCGCGTCCTGATGCCACATGTTGATCCCGCCCTTCTGGGGCGGCTTGTACTGTACCTGGTCATGCCAGATGCGCAATTCCTGCGCATCGGTCAACTGCGCCAGGCCGTAGTGACGCGGGGATGGTACATCAATTCCCGGAAGGGTTCGCTGGCGAGCCAGATGTCCACGATCTGCCAGATGGGTTCTTCTTCCCGGGGGCTGAGATTGCGGCAACTCACGGGCTGGGGAATGTCACTCCGTTCCCGGTCGTCAATGGTACGCATGACCTCATCCCGCAGCGTCTGGATTTCCGCGTCCGTCAGTACCTTGCCGGCATTGAGAAACCCGTTGGCGTGAAACTGTGCGATCTGTTGGGGGTAAGCATGACTGACTGCTCCTTCGGCAATGACAGGGGGCGGCTGTTACGCGTCGTCTTCTGGATGGGCGTCCCGGGCCTGCAGGCGCACGGCCGAACTCGTATCCCCAATGTGAAGCGTGTCGTACGCTTCCTGGGAGGATGAGAAGTAGCCGATGCCCTCTTGCCCATGCCATCCTTCCTGATTCTGGATGGGATTGGGCAATCCGGTTTCGGCTTCCCGTTTCCGGATCCAGTTCTGCATCTGCTGTTCCATCCAGGCACACAGTGCCGGCTGGGCCGACGCAATGTTGTGGTTCTCTTCGGGATCCGCTATCAGATCGTAGAGTTCGACCTCCGGCTTGAAGTGAAAGTCGGGTTCCAGGGCATGGATGTATTTGTGCGAGGCCGTGCGCCAGCCATGCTTGCGCATCCAGGTGCACTCGGTAATGTAGATCCCGGTTTCAAAGGAATCGGCCTGGCCCTCGATCAGGGCGCGCAGGCTGCGGCCGTCGAAATGGATGTCGGGTTCGGCCAACCCCAGATAGTCCAGGATGGTGGGCACCAGATCCTTGTGCTGGTTGAAGCCGGCCACCCGGTGCCCGGCCGGAATCTGTCCGGGCATGCGCATGATGAGGGGCACATGCAGGACGTTGTCATAAATGCCATGATGGTCGAACCAGCATTCATGATCGTACAGGGTTTCGCCATGGTCGCCGTTGACCACGACCAGCGTATTCTCCTCCAGCCCCAGGGCGTGAACGGTTTCAAACAGGCTGGCAATGCACGCGTCCATGTAGGCGATGGCGCCATCGTACTGGGCAATCACATAGTCCTTGTCCGTAATGCCGGGAGGCATCCAGAGCCGGAAAAAGTCGCGGAAGGGCTTGAAGGCCAGGACCGGGTCCATGGACCGGTTCGCGGGGTCCCGTTCGTTCCCGTGATAAAACGCCCGTTCGTACGGTTCCGGTGGCAGGTAGGGGGCATGGGGATCCATGTGGCGCAGAAAGAGGAAAAACGGCCGGTCGCCGCCGGCCATCCGCTGCAGTTCGGGAATGGCCACTTCGTTCAGTTTCTGGGCCTTGGGGCTGCGCCCTTCGGCCCACAGACCCCAGGCGGCATAATCCAGATACCGGTCGAAGCCGCGGGAACTGGGATTGCCGGTGAAGCCCACGCAGGTGGTGTCATAGTCATGCCCGCGCAGGATCTCGGCCAGGGTCCTGACTTCTGGACGCAGGCCTCCCTTGTGCCGCAGGGCCACCACCTGTGTGCCGAAGGTATCCAGTCCCGTCAGCATGGAGGCATAGGCACTGGTTGTGGGGATATGGGCACTAATGGTGTTCTCAAACAGGGTGCCACTGCGGGCAAAGCGATCCAGATGAGGGGAGGTCAGGCGTGAATAGCCGTAACAACTCATATGGTCGGCCCGGAGGGAATCGATGCCCAGCAGTATGATGTTGGGCGTGGACGGGGAATTGGACATCAGCCGTTTCTCTCGCGCTATGGTTCAAGGGGAATCCGCTTGAAGACAGGAAGGGGGACAGATTGCTGCACAATACGAATTACCCTACAAGTATAGTGTAGATGTGCTTGCGGCTTCCAAACCCCTGGCGGCATACCGATGGTTTGCCTGGCGGTTCCTGTTCCTCTTCCGGGCCCCAGATCCTACAGCCAGCGGTCAAACCAGTCCACGGCAAAGGGCACATGATAGGCATGACCTGTCGGAAATGCGGCCAGATCCACCCGGGCGTCGGCTTCCAGGGTCCGATAGGCTGCGGACACCGTCGCAAACTGCTGCTGCGTGTCCGCGAACGGAAAGATCGGATCATGAATGCCTTGCACAAACCGCATGGGGCGTGGCGCAATCAGGGCGGCCAATTCCCCCATTTCCATTTCTGCGGCCACGCCCGGCACATAGTTGCATTCGCAGTGGTAGATGTCCATCAGGGACGCCCGGAAGCTGCAGAAGTAGCTGCCCGGCACCACGACCTGGAACCGTTCGTCCAGGGCGGCCAGCCACAGGGTAGTGGTACCGCCCCCTGAATTGCCGGTAATGCCGACGCGGCGGATATCCCGGTCAGATCGTGCCTGCAGGAAGTCCAGGGCGACCATGCCATCGCGGCAGCGCTCGCCTACCATGGTACGACCCAGCATCTGGTAATAGAAGGACTGGTGCCGACAGGAATTGGGACTCTGGCGGAGGGACTCTGTGCTCGACTGCCGTTCACCGAAACTGCGCTGCTCCACGGCACAGACCAGATACCCGGCCTCGGCCAGGCGCTGGGCGTAGTTGCCGTGGCGGCCCCGAAAATCCGCGGCGGTTTCCGAGTCCGGGAAATGACCCAGGACATACTGAACGGAAGGGGTGTGGCCGTGGAAGACCACGATCACCCTGTCCGTTGCCGTGGCCCGTGGCACCATCAGGTACAGGGGTATGGACACCTCTTCATCCGTGGTTATGCGGTGTTTCTCTTCGGTGTAGCCGTCATATTCCCAGCGTCCCAGGACACTCGTGGGCCACAATGCGCGGATACGGCAAGTCCGCGATACCCAGCAAGACCCTGATGCGTTCCCTGACGGTTGCCTGCCAGTCACGCAGCGCCTCGGGCGTTGTGGCTTGCAGTTGCAGGGAGCGGGGGGGCCTCCTCGTACAACCGGTTCAGGTGATGGCTAAGGGCAAAACGCGGGTCCGGGTACGACATGAAACCTGCCTTGGGCCGTGGTCAAGAGGGAAAGGGGGACACTGTGCATGGCGCAATCCCCAGAGGGCCGGCAACCTGTCCAGTGCCCTGGCATGGCGGAACAGAGGCCGTGAATGCCATTTCAGAGCCATTGGGCGAAGAAGGCATGGGCGGCCTGTACGTTATACGCATGACCGGTGGGCCTTTCGGCCATCATGCATTGTTCGGGGATCCCCAGCAGGGTGTAGGCGCTGGCCACAGTTTCGAATTCCTGCCGGGCCGCCTCTACCGGAAAGATGTCATCATGAGTGCCCTGAATGGCCAGAAACGGGCGCGGTGCCATCAGGGCGGCAATATCACCCATTTCAAAGAAACGGGCCGCACGGGGTACATAATTGCATTCGCAGTGCCGGAGGTCCATGATGGAGGCCCGGAAGGAACAGAAATAATTGCCCGGCACGACCACCTGCAGCGCGGTTCGATCGCCCCCAGCCACAGCGTGACGGTACCGCCGCCGGAACAGCCTGTTACGCCTATGCGCTCAGGGCTGACGTCAGGCCGTTGCCGCAACAGGGCCAGTCCCACCAGACCATCCCGGCACCGTTCCCCCCACCACCGTGCGGCCCCATCATCTGATAAAAGAACGCCTGGTGTCGGCAGGAATTGGGATAGACACTGCGGGTATCAAATTCGACAGCCTTTCGCCAAAACCCCCGTTGCTCCACGGCACAAACCAGATAACCCAGTTCGGCGAAACGCTGGGCGTAGTTGTCGTCCAGGGCCCTATGCCGCTCGGCGGTTTGCGCATCGGGATAATGGCCGAGAATGTATTGCACCGAAGGCCCGTGGCCATGAAAGATGAGAAGGGCCGGCAAGGGACCCGGGACATGCGGCACCAGAAAATACAGGGGTATCACCACACCTTCATCCGTGGTGACCGCCCACTTTTCTTCGGTATAGGATCCACAATCCCGGCTCTGCAGCAAGGCCTGGTCAACGACCTGCGGCTCCGGCAAGCCGTCAATGCCCAGCACCTCCCGGACGCGGTGGCGCGCGGAGGTTTGCCATGCCTGGAAGGATGCTCGATCCGAGATGTCACAGGGCAACTGCCGGGCTGTGTCCTGGTACAGGGCATCCAAGTGATGTTGCAGTTGAAAGTGCGGATCCGGAGTGGACATAATGCAGGCAATTCAAAGGCCAGAGCGTCACGGAATCGGAAATGGAGGCATAACGGAAGCAAGGAGAAGACCCGTATCGCAACGGCCCGGTTTCATGGCAATTGCATGAGTCGCCATATACGCCAACCCGACCCTCCTCGGGTTCTTCATCAATGTCTTCCGACACGACGTCAAACCGATCGTGGAACAGTGCATCCAGTTCTCCGGAAGGAAAAAGCGCCTTTCGTCGGACTGCGGTTCTTCCGGGCTAACACGCTGGAAGCAAAACAGGTGAAATACCCCTGCGGGACCAGGACACGGCACAATTCCTCCACGTACGCTGTCCGCTGGGGCAGGTCCAGGGTATGCAGGCAACCCCAGGTCCAGGACATAGCGCGCCAGGTGGTTGCGGTAGGGCAAACAGGTCACATCTCCCACCAGCGCGCTCAGGCAGTGGCCTGCGGCACGGCTGTGCACCACTTTCGAACGCCCTCGCTGCAAGGCGATGAAGGAAGCATCCAGCCCGTAGGCACGCAGCTTCTGACCGGCCAGAAACTGCAGATTGGTGAGGGTGCCACAACCCAAATCCAGCACCACGTCGTTGTCCTGAAACGGGATCGGTGCGCCTGCCAGAAGGCTTCAACCTCCGGTGGCGTGATGCCGGAATCCCAGGGCGTGGAACCGCTGGTATACCGTTCGTTCCAGTAATGGGCCACGGTGGACATGGTCAGGTCCTGGCCCGGTCTTCCTTCTTCACGCATCCGCCTTCACCACTGGGCCGCACTTTGGGGGAGGTGCGATTTTCGATTCCCTTCCAGGCGTAGGGGTCTTGGCCCGCAATCATGACAATGTCCCGAAAGTCGTTGATGCCCTGATGCTCGCCCTCGCGGGGCAGGAACCACGGCAAAAGACTTTCCGCGCTCATGTAGTGATTGACCAGTACCCGCCGGTACCCGCTTTGGGCGCGGTGGGAAAAGATCGATGCAGCAGATAGCCGTTGAAGAACACAATGCTGCCGGCGGTCACTTCCACCGGGATGGCGTCGCTGTCGGCATAGGGGAACTGAAAGGCTTCCCCGGTACAGTCGAAACGCCGATCATCGTGCTCGCGCTGGGGCCAAATGAGACGATCCTGGTGGGATCCCGGGATAACCCAAAGGCAGCCATTTTCCTGGTTGGCGTCATCCATGGCGATCCAGGCGGCGTTTCAGGGAACAGTCCCGGGTGGGAATGAAGAATTCGTCCTGATGCCACGCCTGTCCCGGTTTGCCGGTGGCCTTGATGAACAGCATGGATTGCATGCATTTCACATTGGGACCAATCAGCTGCTGCAGGGCAGCGGCAATGGCCGGATGGCCCAGATATCCGGTCATGACAGAGGATATCTTGTGTGGAAAGTGAATGCACAGATATCGCCGCAGCACGTCCGCTTCGGGTTCTTCCGGGAACGCCGGCTCCACGCCTTCCACTTCACCCCGGTCACCGCGACAGATTGCCGTGGCTTCCGCCCGGAGTTCGTCCAGTTCCGTCTGCGTCAGGGCATCCGGCATCACCAGGAAGCCGTCCTCCTGGTAGGTGCGAACCTGCTCCGCGCGCAATGGGGCCTCTACCGGAAAGGCCGCTGGTGCTGATGATGGATACATGCAATTTCTCTCCTGAGGTCAGCCTGCAGGGCAGGGGCAAAGTGAGTGTAGCATAGAGATGAGTGCGGCAATAAAGGCATGTTCTGCCTTGCGTGACGGGCAAGGGCATACCGCCAGGTGCCGTCCTCAGGGGTGCACGATGCCCGTCGTTCCCGCTCAATCGCCGGCGGGTGCCGTCGCCGATGCCTGCATCAGCAACTGGTTGAGAACGCGGAGCAGCGTGCCCTTCTGCTCCGTGCCGCGGGGACCAAAGGTGCTGAGACCGATGTGAACGCGGTTGCGGGTTCGGCGCAACAGTCCTGTCAGCAGGATGTACAGGTACCAGTGCAGCACCCGCTGTTCCTCTGTGTCTGTCCATTCCCCGCCCTTCAGGCGGGAGCCAGGACGAAGGGCTGGGTCAGGGGCTGATGCAGGCGCTGACCCCAGGCCATGCTGTTGACATCCAGCCAGAATTGGTGCTGGACCGTACGGTTCTGCATGAGGAAGGAGTGGACTGGTGCCAGCTCCACCGCGTCGGCCGGCGGTCCTTCCTCGGGCAAATACAGATTGCCCAGCAGACCGGCCCGTACCAGGCCTACATAGTCCTGGCCCGGATCGTGTTGCAGCGACAGGCTTTCCCGGGGTATGCCAAAGGCTTCCGTGATCCGGCGATAGGACTGGGCGGATCGGATCAGTTGCCGGGCCACCCGCGAAGCATCTGCATCCGAGGCAAAGCGAAATCCCTTCTTGCCCAGCACTTCATCGTACAGCCGGGCCAAAAACAGATCGAGAGAATAGTGCAGTTCCTCAAACTCGTAGGAACGCAGCCAGTCGCGCAGCAGATCGTAGCGCAGGCCATTGTGGAGTTCCACGCGGTCCCGAAACGCCTGTGCCTTCTCCAGAAATCGGAAATACCGGCTCTGGCCCCAATCCCTGGACAGCAAGGGGCCACGCCATCCTTCCAGGCCTTCGATCGACATCAGCAGCGCAATCCGCCGCTGGATTTCGTCGGTGGGAATGTCCCAATGGGGGTGGGCCGACACGCCAGGCCCAGCAGGCGAGGGTAGCGGGTTCTTCTTCCAGTCGCCGGCTGGGGCGATGGGAATACAGATCGATGCCGCGCTGGCGCAACAGCTGCTGCAGGGTAAAACGCAAGGCATTGGGGACATTGGGCGCCAGCAGCACGATCTGGGAAGGCACGGTGTGTTCGTTCCGGATCAGGTCCTGGATCTGATCCGCAATCCAGATCAGGGTTTCGGCATGATGCTGATGCAAATGGATGTGGAAGAACTCATCCGGGTGTCCCGCAGCCAGATCCAACGGACTGTGGCGATGAAACACGTGCCGACAGTTCGCAATGGGCCTCGGGCATGGGAAACAGGGGACGCGGACCGATAATGGTCCGGAGGCCCTTCTCCAGCCTGACCCGTCCCGACGCGGGATGCCGCTGGAGCGCATAGCGGTACTGGCACAGTTGGGCGAGCGCCGCCACGCCCTCGGGATAGGCACCGAGAAAGTAGCGCACGCCAGCATCTGTGTCCGAGAGGCACAAACAGGAATCGGTACCCGGGATCAGGGCCTGCAGCATGCGGTGACAGGCATAGATCTGCTCTTCGCAGTTCTCCACGATCACATGGCGGCACGGGGCCAGAATCAACTGGGCAAACAGAGCTTCCTGTCCGAGTATCCTGTAGAACAGCTCGTACAGCAGGCTTTGGTCTACCAGGCCGTGTTCCAGGCAATGCTGGCGAATCTGTGGCTGATGTGCAAGGCGTTCCGGTAGGAATTGACAAGGCCTTGCCGGTGGCTGTTCGCCGGCAGGGCTGCCGTCAGCCGTTCGTAGGTTTCTTCCAGGGCATACTGGTAGAGGGAGGACTTGGCCAGGTTGTCGAGAATCTGGCTGATCAGGCGACTGGGTTCAAAGTGCAGGTTCTGGGACAGGGCTTCAAACTTGCCGTTGCGCACCATGTCAAACACCCAGTCGGAAAGCACATACTGCGAAGTCTCCAAATTCAGGAAGACGGGTTCCTGGCCCGGATTCTGGTAGCCGCAGGCAGCCGCAATGGCAGGCCACGCCAAATCCACCGCCTGGCGCACCAACGCATTGAAGGTCAGCAGACGGACAGGCACCCCGGGCCGTATGGCAAGGCGTGCCAGACGCGTGCGGTACTCCTTGCCAATATAGTCGGAGGGGACAATGACAGTCGGCGCCGTGCCGCCGTCCGGAAATTGCCGGAGCAACCAGGCCAGACGCTGCAAGGCCAGTCCAGTCTTGCCCGTGCCATAGGGGCCCTGTATAAACAGCCGCGTACTTGCTTCCAGAGGTGGCGAGACCGCAAAACGCCGTGCGTTGGTTGTTTCCATATAGAGTGCCTGGAGTCCACACCCGCCCTGCGGGGCATTGCCAGCAAGCTCTCTGCCGCCCTATCCTGCTGCAACAAAAAACGGGGGGATTTCGTCCCTGGACTCGGCCTGCTGGGGCGACACGCCTGTCAGGGTGTCATGATCAGGAACCCGGGGACATCAATGTACCTGGAAGAATTCCACCTCTTCGCCACAGGGGCCCTTGAAGAAGGAGAGCGTGACGGTCATATCCCCCAGTTCCACCGTTTTGGGTTCTACCGTGATCTCGTATCCCGCGTTCCGGACGATTTCGGTGCTGGTTTGGGTATCGGTCGTGGCCAGGGCAAAGTGGAAAATGGGATCGTTGGGGGCCGCCGCATCCGGGCCGGGGTAGCGGCCGTGGTTCAAAGAGTTCCATGTGGCTGCCATCGCCCATGTCAAGGAGCCAGACCTTGCGCTCAGGAGTGCCAAACTGGGCGACGACGGGCATGCCCAGTACGTCCCGGTACAGCTTGAGAGAAGCATTCCAGTCTCGGGTCTGCAGGGCAATGTGGTGACAACCACAACCGGCAATAACTTGATTCGCGGTTCCAGTGGGCATAGGATTCCTGTTGTGACTGATGATCCGGCGGATCAGGGATGGACAAAACTATAGACCATGCAGGTATTGGCTGAGCGTGGTGGGACACCAGAATTTTTCTATGTAGCCAATCACCAGATTGGTGCCGTCTGTATGAGGGACGTAGGGCCTCATGGCTGGATTATACATGCTGTCCGTCAGGTCTCGGACAAGGGCCATGTTGACCCCCCAGCGCACCATCTGCTTGATGCCGAAGGTGCGGTTCAATATGCACATGTTGGTGTGCACCCCCATGATGAACACCCATTCGATCTGCCGGTAACACAGCCAGCGGTAGATTTCCGGACCCTGATCGGAGATCACATCTCGCTGGGGATCGATGGTGATGCCGGGATGTTGACGCGACCAGGCTTTGCGGGTTTCAGCTTCCCCGGTGTCGGAACCCTCGTCCGAATCATCGATCGGCAGGGGCGGATCCGGCATGGCGATCTCGTCCGGGAGTGCTACGGGAGGAGCGGTCCGGATCCGGGCCGGGCAGGCGAATCGGCGTAGAAATCCAGCGTGTCGCTGGGGGCATGCACAATCTGCATGCCATGATTGCGCGCTGCCGCCAGGGTTTGCTCCATACGGGGGATGAGGGCATCCAGACGCACTTCGGCTCCGCGGCACCAGTGATGATCCCAGACATCACACACAATGATGGCACAGCGGTCCGGCTCCGCCTGCAGCTCGCATGCCTGCGTGTACCAGGTAGCCATGCCCTGGGCGTTGGCTTTCAGAACTTGCCGTTTCAGGGAGATTTTCATGAAGAGGTCATTTCCGGGCCCATCAGGCCATGGTGGTGAGCATGTCCTGGGTAACTTCCGCCGTCAGCGGTTCGCCGCGCACATAACGCTGCAATTGCTCCACAACCAGGGCGCCCTGGCGAATGCGGGCATTGATGGATTGGCCGGCGGTATGCGGGGTAAGCGTCACGTTGGGCAGATCCCGCAGGCGGCTGTCCACGGGCAGAGGTTCTGTGTCAAATACATCCAGAGCGGCCTGATACCGATTCTCCCGCAACGACTCATACAGGGCATCCGGGTCCACTACATGCGCACGGGCAGTGTTGACAAAGAGTGCACCGTCCTGAATGCGATCCAGCATGTCACGGCTGATCATGTTGCGGGTTTCTGCGGTGGGTGGAGCCTGTACCGTGATGATGGGACACTGTGCCATCAGGTCCTCCAGGGGTTTGGGCTGCACATCCAGTTCCCGGGCCCTGTCCGCCGTCAGGTAAGGGTCATAGACCCAGATTTCCACATCAAAGGCATGCAGCAGCCGGATGACATTGCGACCGGTATGGCCGGCACCGATAACGCCCACCCGGGATCCGCCCAGTTCCAGGCCCATGGCACCTTCCCGGGGCCATTGCACCCCCTCCTTCATCTGCTGGTTGAGCCGGTGAATGTCGCGGCGGCACATGAGCATCAGCAGAATCGTCAATTCGGCTACGGCGGGGGCTATGGCGCCGGCGGCATGTACCACCTTGATGCCGCGCGCGAAGACCACAGGGGGCAGCAGCCGTTTGATGGAACCTGCCGAGTGGGCAATGATCCTGAGTTCCGGCGCGGCATCCAGCACTTCGGCCGTGAAGGGTGGAGTGCCCCAGCCGGAAACCACGGCTTCGCAGCCCTGGATGAGTTCGATCAAATCCTCCTGGGAAAGACGCTCGTCCTGCTCCTGCAACTTGAGAACAGCCAAATCCGCCAGCGCCTCATGATTGGCCGCCGGAAAAATAGAGGCATACAACGTGGGTGTCAGGGCAACCGCTGTGGTCAATTTGGAGTCTGGCATGATCTGGTATGGCATGAAAGGGGGCACATGGATTGTCTTCCATTGTAAAGCAATCGTTCCTTCTTTGTAGCCATGCGCCATGGCACGCCGGATGTTTTCCGGTGCCTCATGGGCACGTGCGGCCCTGCTTCCCGAAGCCAAGGGCCTGCCCTGTGCCACCCGGAATCTTCGTGCAGCGCCGCCAGTGCGCCACAGCGTCGGTAAACCCGACATACCTGCAGACCCCCATCGCCGTGTCGCAGGGGAACCATCAGGAGACACGCCATGCCCTGAGCTCGAATTTGTGCAAAGTGGGGACAGAACGCGGACGAAAAGGCAGGAGGGTATGATGGTTCCCTCTCACAGGAAACACCCTCATGCCCCACCTGCCTGCTTCTATGATAGCGCTCCTGGAACCCTTTGCCTGTCTCTTTGATCCGCGCACCTGGCGCCAGGCAAACGTACGGTGTCCGCGGCGTTGCCTGTGTGTGGGTTGCAGGAGGAGAGCCGTTTTGCGGTGTATCATCCGGTGCTCAGCCGGGCCCGTGGGGCCTCGCGCGCGGTGCGCCAGGTGTGGCTGCCGTACCTGGGCCCCGGCCACCGGGCCGCTTCTGTTTGGGATAGATGAAACGATCAAACGACGCCAGGGATCGCGGAGCGCGGCCAGGGCGTGTATCGGGATGGGGTCCGGACGTCGCAGAGCTACTTCGTCAAGACCACGGGTCTCCGCTGGCTCTGCCTGATGTGGCTGGCCCCCAGGTCCGCTGTGACGAGACTGCCTGAGAGCCAGGTCGTCACACCCGGTCTCTTCCCGGAGCCCGTACCGTGGCCTGGACCGCGCGTCCGTAGGTGCCCGGCAGGGCCAGAGAAGACGCTGTGTCCAGGATAAGGGAGAAGCGGAGTAGGAGCCAGATCTTTGTCGGCATGGATGTCGCCCAGGCCCATCGGGACATTCAGGTCTCGGGCGAGACGTCCCCCTGGCGCGTACCCCACACAGCGGCCGGGATCGCGGCCCTGTGTACGTGTCTGGCCCCGGCCCTGCCCTCCCGGATCGTGCGGGAAGCCACCGGTGGCCTGGAAAGGCCCGTCGTCCCGGCCTTGTCTGAGGGGGGGCATGCCGTGGCGCGGGTCCACTCCCGCCCGGTGCGGGATTGCGGGGGTGACCTCGGGTATCGGACCCAAACCGACGCGATCGACGCGGTCCTCCTGGCCCTGTGCGTCGGCTTCGTGATGGCCCGTGTCCTGCGGGCAGAACTGCTGGAACTCGGCCCGCGGTCCCACCGTACGCGGGCGGCCCTGGTCGGGGTCGCACCCTTCCACCGCGACCGAGGCCCATACCGGGGCCGACGCACCATCAGGGGCGGCCGCGCTCCGGTGCGGCAGATCCTGTACATGGCGACGCTCGCCGCCACCCGGGTCAATCCGGTGATTCGTCCCTTCTCTGCCCGTTGGGTGGACCGGGGCAAACCCCGGGAAGGTCGCCCTGGTCGTGGCCATGCACAAGCGGCTGACCCTCCTCAACGCCGTGATGAGGGACCAGACGCCCTGGCAGACACCCCCAGATGAGGCTGGGGACTTGACTGGCAACACAGTTGCTATCAGCCCGAAACCCCGAGGTCGTCCGAGCCAGGTGCCCCGCCGCGAAATTATGCACGCCCTCCGTTATGTCCTGCGCACGGGGTGTGCCTGGCGCAGTTGGCTTCACGACTTCCTGGATTGGCGCCTCGTCTACGATGACTTCGGGACCTGGCGTCGCAGCGGTCGGTGGTACCGGATCCCCGAGGCCCTGCGGCCGCAGGTACGGACCTCGGCCGGATGGGCCCCGACCCCGAGTGCCGGAATTCTGGACCGCCCGTCCGTGAAGACGACCGCACAGTCGGGACCGCGGGGCTCCGATGCCGGCCAACAGGTCAAGGGCCGCCAGCGGCATATCGTGGGGAATACCCTGTGGTTGCTCCTGGCGCTTCTGGCACACCGCTTTCCTGGCTCCCGGTGATCGGGGCGGATCAGGGCTATCAGGGGCCTCAACTGGGGGACTGGGTGCGTGTCCTGATGTGTTGGGCCCTGGTGATCGCCAAACCCCCACCCCACACACCCAGGGCTTTCCGGTCTTGCCCAAGCGCTGGAGCGTAGAACGCACCTTTGCCTGGCTGGGCGCTACCGGCCGGTTGAGCAAGGACTATGAGGGTTTGCCGGCGACGTCGGAGGCCTGGATCCACCTGACCATGATTGACTGCATGTTGCATCGCCTGACAGCGGCATGACGCCTTTTTTGGACACCCTCTTACACCTGCAACTGGCCGTCCAGGAAAGCACTGGCTCCAAACATGCTTCCCTGACTTTAGGCAATCCGGAAACCATCACCTACAATACAGAAGACAAGGCCCTGTTTCCGAATTCTAGCCCCGAATGCGTCACCCTGGCAGGTATGGCAGCTGCAGCAGGGCCGCTATGCCGCCAGCTATGAGAACCAGGTCGTGGAGAACTGCTGGATTGAAGGCAACGTGATTGATGTACGCGGCGAGTTGCGGATTCTGTTGCGCACCATCATAGACGGCTATACGACCGGAAGCATCACCGCCGTGAACCGGGTCGTGGACACCGGGGACGCGTTGCAGTGCGAGTTCCTGCAGTTTCACCCCATGCCCGGGGCCCAGTGCAAATTCCAGATCGTCCATGATCCAAACAGCGACCTGTTCTGGACCGCGGTCAACCTGCAAACGAATTCCTGGCAGGATCGGTCCGCATTCCGGGACATGGGCTTTACGGGTCCCCCGGGCAATGAAAGACGGTTCCTGATGCTCATGTACAGTCTGGATGCCCTGAACTGGTTTCAGGTCGGCTGCATTGTCATGACGCACAATCCCCTGGAGTCGTACAGCTACGCGTCGATTCTGGTACGGGGCGACGATCTGCTGGTGCTGTCCTGCATATCACAGGGGGACAAGAACCAGCATGACACCAATCTGGTGACCCTGCATCGTGTGAAACAGTTCCGCACCCTGGCCCTGGACCTGACCATGGACATGCCAGATGCGACCCGCTTGCCCAAGGAAGGAACAGCATGCCCCAGATGAACGGCGGACAGGCCCTGATGCACTCCCTGGAGCGCATGGGCGCAGATATCGTGTTCGGTGTCCCGGGTGCGGGCCAGTATGAAGCCGTGGATGCCCTGTACCAGCATCCGGCCATCCGTTACGTATCTACGCGGAACGAGCAGGAAACCACCTTTATGGCCGATGCCTATGCCCAGATCGCGGGCAAACCGGCGGTAGCGCTGGTAGTGCCTGGACCCGGACTGCTGTATGCCGGTGCCGGCCTGGTGTCGGCGTTTGCCAATTCGTCTCCTGTCTTGCTGGTGACCAGTACCAATTCCGATCCGGTCCTGCGCCAGAATCAGTTGGAACTGCGCAACCTGCAGACCATGACCAAGTGGGCGGTCCAGGTGGAATCCCTGGCCGAAATTCCGGATGCGGTGCAGGAAGCCTATCGGCAGATGCTGTCGGGGCGCCCGCGGCCTGTGGGCCTGGTGGTGCCCTCCCGGGTCTTGGCCGAGGTGGATGATGTCGCGTTGCCGGCGGGACCACTGACCAGGGAACGCCCGGTAGCGCCCGGCGTGGAACAGGCTGTGGCCTGGTTGCAGCAAGCCCAGAGGCCTCTCCTCTGGGTAGGTTCCGGTGTGTTTCGTTCCGGCGCCGAAGCGCTGGTACGGGAATTCGCTGGCGTGCATGGCATACCGGTGGTATCCAGTCGCCGCGGGAAAGGCATTGTGGGCGACAGCCACCCGCTGGGGCTCGGATCCGCCGAGATGCGCTATCCACCGCTGCGGGACTGGATTCATGCCCGTGACCTTATCCTGGCCATTGGTGTCGGCCAGGACTTCAGCAGGTTTCCCGTGAGGGTCATCCAGATTGATATTGATCCGGCGCTTCCCGCCCGATCCCAGGACGATGTACTGATGCTGCAGGGCGATGCACGGGCGACGCTGGAAGCCATCCGCGACGGCCTGGCGGACAGGCCCCTGTCGCCGCCTGCGGCCGAGAGCCAGGAACTGGCGGCCCTCAAGGCCCAGCGCTGGGATCCCACCCACCAGCTGCAGCCGCAGTGGGGATTCATGCAGGCCATCCGGGAGGTGGCGCCTCCCGACACCATTTTCCTGCAGGGCATGAACCAGATGGGTTATTACAGCCGCAATTACCTGTATCTGGACCCGCCCGGCCGGTTGCTGACGTCATCCTCCCAGATCACGTTGGGGGCGGCCTACCTCCTGTCGCTGGGGGCCAAGCTGGCCGCGCCCGAGCGCCCGGTGGTCGCCATTTCCGGGGATGGCGGCTTTGGCTACTGTTCCGGGGCCATGGCCACGGCGGTGCAGCATGGCATTCACGCCGTGGTGCTGGTCTTCAACGACAATGCCTACGGCAATGTCCTGCGGGCCCAGAAGGAACAGTTTGACATGCGGGTCATAGGCACACGGCTGCACAATCCCGAATTCCCGGCCCTGGCCCACACCTATGGCGCGCTGGGATACCAGGCGCACAATGATGAGGAACTTGGGCAGGTGCTGGCGCAGGCCCTACAGCAGGATCAGCATGCCCTGATCGAGATTCCGGTGGGAGAGCTTGACCGGATCTTCTGATCGGCAATCTGGGTGCGCAATGTTTGAGGAGAAGTGTCATGCACATTGAACTGGACCAGCCCGTGACGCATCCCCCTACTGGGCCCTGTTGCAACGCCGCCTGCTGCGCGAATCCAGCGAAGCCTGCCGCCGTTTTCATGCCAAGTATTTCGACGAACGGGGCTATCTGCGCTGTGTGCCGCGCTGGGGTGGCGACGACGGCCCGGATGATGCCGCGGAAAATCTCCTGAACTGGACCATGCTCCATGCCCTGGGCGCACCCGACTATATGCTGGAGCTGTACCGGCATGGCTGGGAAGGCCACCTGCGGCAGTATACCGAGGCCAGGACCACCGAGGTGCCCTTTGCCCGGGACGGCATGTACTACAAGGAATTTCCGGTCATGTTTGACTGGTTCCACAACGGGGAGGGGTACAGTGCCTTTTTTCTGGAGGGACTGAGTGACCCGGACAACCGGGAGTTCCGGCGGCGTACCCGCCGGTTTGCCGGTTTCTATCTGGGGGACGAACCCGGGGCGGACAACTTTGACGTTGAACGTGGTCTGGTGCGCAGCATGTTCAATGGCAGCCGTGGTCCCCTGTTGCGCAAGGCGACAGCCCTGGACTGGGCAGGAGATCCGATTGAGATCGAGGGACGTTTCCGGCCTGGCCATGGGGAAGCCAGCTACGAGCAGATGCTGGCGCACTTTGAGGAATACAACGATGTGGATGGGGACAGTCCGCTCAATTTTGGCATTACCACCCTGATGCTGAATGCCTTCATGCTGGAGGGCGAGACCCGGTACCGGGACTGGATTGTCCGTTACATGGATCAGTGGGTGGCCCGGACCCGGGCCAATGACGGCATCATCCCCACCATTGTCGGCACCGATGGTGTAGTGGGTTCTCCCTGTGGCGGCCGCTGGTACGGCGGGGTCTATGGCTGGGGCTTTACCGTGACCGTACCCCAGACAGGAGAACTGGCGCACCGTCCCTTCTTCACGCACCGGGCCCACTATGGCTTTGGGAATGCCCTGCTGCTGACCGGCGATCCTGCCTATGTGGAAACATGGCGCGGTGTGATCCGTGCGGTGAATGCGCAGGGCCGCACAGAGAACGGCACCATGCTATACCCGCGCATGCACGGCGATGAAGGCTGGTATGATTTCCGGCCGGAACCGTTCAGCGATGGTGCCCTGGAAGTGTATTACTGGTCCCGGGATGACGCCGATTTGCCTTTGTCGGACGACAGCGGGTGGCAAGACTTTCTGGATGACGGGAATCCGGACTGGCCCGTCCAGTCCCCTGCAAGCCGATCTGGCTCAGGTCCGGGAATGCATCGGGGGGCATGCAGGGGGACACAAGTACCCCCCGATACGCGGCTGTCCGATGACATGAACCGCTTCAATCCCGCCAAGACGGAAGCACTTACCGCGACGATGCTGGGAGGCTTGCCGACGGGACGCATTGGGTATCCGCTGCATTGTCAGGTACGGTACTTTGATCCAGAACAGCGCCGGGCCGGGCTACCGGCAGATGTCGCTTCCCTGGTACATCGTATGGAACAGGATCGCATTGAAGTCGAACTGGTGAACCTGCACCAAAGTCAGTCCCGCTCCGTCGTGCTGCAACTGGGGGCTTACGCCGAACATCGGATTGTGCAGGCGCAGGACGGCCAACGGACGGTGGACCCTGGGCATGTCACGGGTGACAATTCGGCCCTTGAGGTTCATCTGGCAGCGGGATGTGGAGGGCGGATCGTCATTGACCTGGCCCGTTATGCCAACTGGCCCACTCTCGCACACCCCTGGCAGCGCTGGCGCAGCCGCAGCCGCAATCCGGTGACTGACTGAAACCGGGAATGTACGCGCAGGGCGAGTCCGGAGCCCTACGTCACAGGCTACTGGTCCAAGACTGTGTCTTGGCCGCATTGCCGGACTTGCATGGCAGGCTGCAACACTGGGTTCCGCCTTTCCCGGTTCCACGCAAGCACCCACACGGTACAGAACAGGTAGCCAGGAACCCATGGTTTCTGCCTGCCCGGGCCAAAACATCAAGCTAAGGTCTGAATCTACAGGAAGACGCAGTGCCCCGTGCCCTAACCCGTTGGTAGATGCTTGCCTGCAAGGCCTGGAACCGGCACCTGAGGTGGGATAACAGCTGTATGGTATGGCAGGTTTCGCGTGACGAGGCACAGGGCAAGTTGCGTAGGGAAAGGGCATGATTGGGCAGCAGTCCTTCTGGCTTGGGAACAGGCCCCCGGGCTGGATATGTCCCTGT
>CAXXOQ010000107.1:0-6547 GCA_963664185.2 Caldilineaceae bacterium
CGTACCGGGCGGCTGGAATGGCGGCTACAGCGAAAAGCTCTATGCCGGCCTCGCCGCCAATGATCCGCCCGATCTCTTTATCATCCGTATTGCCGATTTGCCCGAGTTCCTCAGCAAGGATCTCTTGCTGGACCTGAAGCCCTTTGTGGATCGCGACGCCTACGATCTGGGCGAATTTCCGGATTTGGCCATTGAATCGTACTCCCACAACGGGGGTATCTTCGGCATGCCGGACAATGTGGCTTCCATCGCACTCTTCTACAACCAGGACATGATCGAGGAAGCCGGCGGGCAATTGCCCACGCACCAGTGGGACGATCCCGGCTGGACGGTGGATGACTTCTTCAACATGTGCGAAGCCGTGACCCAACGCGACGCCAACGGCGAAACCACCCAGTATGCCTATCAGGTGACGGGCTGGAGTGTCATCTGGCAAATCTGGGTGCGCATTTTCGGCGGCCAGCTGGTGGATGATCCGTTCTATCCCACCGAGTGTACGCTGAATGAGCCCGGGGCGGTGGAGGGCCTGCAGTTCTATGCCGATCTGATCCACAAGTACGGGTTCGCCCCCCGCTTTGATGTCATGCAGGATCTGGGCGCGGTCGAACTGATGCTCACGGGGCGTCTGGCCATCATCAACAATGGCAGCTGGTCGTTCCCCAACTTCCACGATGTGGACTTTGAGGTCGCGCTGGGCCACTTCCCCAGCGGTCCCGGCGGACGGGCCAATTATGTCTATTACTTCCCACTGGTGATTCCCAAGACCACCCAGGTGCCGGACTGTGCCTGGAATCTGCTGAAATACTTCAACGGTCCCGCCATGGAGAAGATCATCAAGGACGGCGGCCTGCAGGGCACGACCCTGTCGGCCCAGCAGGCCTATTTCCTGACGGATGAACGCCCGCCCAAGCACAAGGAAGTGATGGTGGATGCTGTGCGCAACTTCGTGGCCCCGGATCCGGTGCTGACCAATTACAACGAGGTGTCGCGCACCATGCAGGCCGAGGTGGATCTGCTGCTCAACGGTGAGGAGCGGGACGCCAAGGTGGTGGCCGATCGGATCAAGGCCGCCGTTGACCCGCTGATCAAGGAAGGGCAGTGGCGCTAGCGTCCCTGTGGCTGTCCGTCCCCAACCGGCAGTGCCTGCCGGCAGGCCACCGCGCATGTCCCGGAGGGTGTCAGGGGCGGGCAGCCCGTTTGCCTGTTCGTCATGCAGGACACCACAGCCATGATCCACGGTCATGACAGGCCCGGAACGGTGATTGCTTTGCGGTTATGTTGTTGCGCCACCTGACTTTCCGTCGCCGGGAAGCCATTCTGGGCTGGGTCATGGCGTCCCCCTGGCTGCTGGGATTCGTGGGTTTTACCCTCGGTCCCATGATCGCGTCCCTCATCCTGTCCCTGTACGACTGGGATCTCATTTCGCCGGCCCTCTTTGTCGGCTGGGGCAACTACCGGGAGTTCTTCGTCGAAGACCCGCTGTCCCTGCATTCGCTGCGCATTACCCTGGTCTACTCGCTGATGGCCATCCCGCTGCATCTGGTGCTGGGCGTGATTCTGGCCATGCTGCTGAACGCCAACATCCAGGGCCAGTCCGTGATCCGCACCATCTATTATTTGCCGGCCGTGCTGGCCGGTGTGGCCGTGGCCATGCTGTGGCGCTGGATCTTCTCCCCGGATTTCGGGCTGCTGAACCTCTTTCTCTCCTATTTCAACATTGAGGGACCGCATTGGCTGGGGGACCGGACCTGGGTCCTGCCCTCCTTTGTGATCATGAGCCTGTGGGGCGTGGGAGGCGGCATGGTAATCTACCTGGCCGGCCTGCAGGGCATACCGACCGATCTGTATGAAGCAGTCGAGATTGACGGGGCTACCCCTGTCCGCAAGATCTGGCATATCACCCTGCCCATGCTGAGTCCGGTCATCTTCTTCCAGCTCATCATGGGGGTCATTTCCTCCATGCAGATTTTCACGCAGGCGTTCATCATGACCGATGGCGGTCCGGGCAACGCTTCCCTTTTCTACATGCTGTATCTGTATCGCCAGGCCTTTGAATATCGCAACATGGGGTATGCCTCGGTGCTGGCCTGGATCCTGTTCCTGTGCATTCTGGTCCTGACCCTGCTGCTCTTCCGGTCGGCATCGGCCTGGGTGTATTACGAAGCCGAGACCCAGGAAACATGAACACCGTGGACAGCATGCCCGCGGATGCGCCGGCGACCACGGGCCTGGGCAAACGGCGCACGAATCTCATCCACCGCATTGTGGCCTACGGGATACTGGGCAGTGGCAGCTTTTTCATTCTGGCGCCCCTGGTGTGGATGCTGTCCACCTCCCTGAAGACCCGTTCCCAGGTATTCCGGTTTCCGCCGGAATGGATTCCGGAACAGTTTCTGTGGCGCAACTACGCGGAAGCACTGACCCTGCTGCCCTTTGAAATCTTTCTGCTCAATACCGTAATCATCACCGGCCTGTCGGTGGCGGGGGAACTGATGTCGTCCGCCGTGGTCGCGTATGCCTTCGCCCGTCTGCGCTGGACCTACCGCAACACGCTGTTCATCGTGGTGCTGGCCACCATGATGCTGCCGCGGCAGGTCACCCTGATTCCCACGTTCATCCTGTTCACGCGCGTGTTTGGCTGGAAGGACACCTTCTACCCCCTGATTGTGCCCTCCTTCTTCGCTGTCCCCTTCTTCGTCTTTCTGCTGCGCCAGTTCTACATGACATTGCCCTTTGAACTGGATGATGCGGCCACGATCGACGGCTGTTCCAAGTTCGGGGTCTTCCTGCGCATCATCCTGCCCCTCTCCAAGCCGGCCCTGGCCGCCGTGGCCATTTTCTCGTTCCAGTTCCACTGGAACGACTTTTTCTATCCACTCATCTATCTGTTCGACAAGGACAAGTTCACGCTGGCCCTGGGCCTCCGGTTCTTCCAGGGCAACTACGGCACCGACTGGCACTACCTGATGGCCGCTTCCCTGGTGGTAATGCTGCCGGTGATCCTGGTGTTCTTCTTTGCCCAGCGCATCTTTATTCAGGGGGTTGTCTACCAGGGATTCAAGTAGCTACCGGTGTCGGGCGCAGAGCGCGGTCCGTTTCCGGCCGGCCGCCATCAGGCCAACTCATACCCATTCGCAAGGAGTAGCGCAACATGCATACCAGTCCCCATCTGCGGTTCCATCCCCTGTCCACCGGCCAGGCCCAATGGCGGGAGGGCTTCTGGAGCGAACGCTTTGCTCTCTGCCGTGATGTTGCTCTGGATGCCATGGAGGAAATCCTGCATACCACTCCCCACGGAGCCTCCCTGCACAACTTCCCCAAAGCGGCCGGCCGGCAAGCCGGGGAGCACCAGGGCACCAAGTGGAGTGACGGCGACTGCTACAAGTGGATGGAAGCTTGCACCCATGTATATGCGGTCACCCGGGACGAGGCAATTCGCACCAAGCTGGAAGCCCACATCACCAACATAGCCGCAGCGCAGGAGGAAGACGGGTACATCAGCACCCAAATCCAGTTGACCGACAAGCAGCGATGGGAAGACCTGCACGACCATGAACTCTACAACATGGGGCATTTGCTGACCGCGGCCACGACCCATCACCGGATTATGGGGACCACGCGCTTTCTGGATGTGGCCCGCCGACTCGGTGACTACCTGCATGCGGTTTTCACGCCGCGTCCGCCCGCCCTGGCCCATTTCGGGTTCAATCCCTCCCAAATCATGGGCTGTGTGGATCTGTATCGCACCACCGGTGAGGAACGGTACCTGAATCTGGCCGAGGTGTTCGTGGACATGCGCGGGTCCCGGGAGGGGGGATCGGATCTCAACCAGAGTTACATGCCGTTGCGGCAGGAAACCCGGGCGGTCGGCCATGCCGTGACCTCCGCCTATCTGTACAGCGGGGCGGCCGATGTCCTGGCGGAACGATCGGACCCGGATCTGGCGGACGCATTGACCCGGATCTGGCGCAATGTCGTGGATACCAAGATCTATGTGACGGGAGGCACTTCCGCCCTGCACCACGGCACTTCCCAGCGCCCTGAACTCTTCAACCCTCTGGGTGCCCACAACCAGGCGGCGCCCTTGCCCCGTCCGCGCCGGTCCGACGTGCATGAGGCGTATGGCCTGGAATACCAGTTGCCCAATGCCACGGCCTATAACGAGACCTGTGCCAACATTGCCCAGGCCATGTGGTCCCTGCGCATGTTGCGCCTGACAGGGGATGCCCAATATGCGGACAACATGGAACTGGTCCTGTTCAACAGCATGCTCTCCGGCATGAGCCTGGATGGTTTGCGTTTCTGCTATACCAATCCCCTGCGCTGGTATGGGGAAGAGCATGTACTGCTGAGCCAGGATTACCAGGAACGCTGGGCGGATTTCCACTGCTATTGCTGTCCGCCCAATGTGCTGCGCACCCTGGTTTCCGTACATGAATGGGCGTATGGGCGGACCGCAGATGAACTGTGGGTGATCCTCTATGGATCCAGTACCGTCCGGACGGAACTGGGCGATGGCCAGACGGTGGAAGTGCATCAACAGACCCAATATCCCTGGGCAGGTGAGGTGGAACTGGTGATGGCGGAAGCCCCTGCGTCGCCTTTCTCCGTGCTGCTGCGCATTCCGGCCTGGGCCCGCGGGGCCACGGTCACCGTCAATGGCGAACCTGGTCCCCAGGCTGTGCCAGGCTCCTTCTGCCGCCTCCATCGCCGGTGGCAGGCAGGGGATCGCATTGATCTGCAGCTGCCCATGCGCACCCGCCGTCTCCACGCGCATCCCAAGCTGGAAGAAACCCGCAATCAGGTAGCGTATGCCCGGGGCCCCGTAGTGTACTGTGCCGAAACGACCGATTTGACCGATGTTGATGACATTACCAGTCTGTATGTGACACGTGCCACTGAACTCACGCCCTGTCGTGAACAGGGGCCCCTGGGAGATGTCGTCGTCCTGCGTGGGCAGGGCCTGCATTGGCCGGTAGAAGCCGGATCCCTATACAGTGAGATGGAGATGGCGGATCCATCGCCTGTGCCCCTTACCTTGATCCCCTACTACACGTGGAACAATCGCGGTATCGGCCAAATGAGCGTATGGCTGCCTCTGTATGCCTGACCACAGACAGGCCGGGCCATGGTCACCTTAAGGTGCACCTGTTTGGGTTACGGCGAACAGCGCTCTGCCATCACCCGATGGATCAGTAACAATTAGAACTAATATTCTATCCATGTTCCAGGTATGTCCACCCGGGACATACCTGACGCCCCAGGCGGAGTTTACGGCGTTATGGTAAACGGAATACGCAAGAGCCAGCCGACTTCCTCCCTGGCCCAGGATATTCTGGCGTTCATGCAGTCGCCGCTACCCCATGAACGCATTTGCGCACGGGAGGATTTGGCGCACTTCGGGGACGCGGCCCTGGTGGACGCGGCGTTGCTTGTCCTGGAATGCGATCATCATATCGGGTCCCCGGCAGAGGGCTATTGGATGCCATTGGAAAAGTGGACCAACAACCAGGGCCAGACGGAATTGATCCCCCCGGCGTTCCTGCCGGAACTGTTGCGTACGCTCTGGTCCCGCAAGGGTTTCACAGGCTATGACAGCAGCCAGCGCTTTCTACAGGAGCATGGGGCGGAGGCAGGACAGTGGGCCGTACCGGCCTACGAGAACGTCGGGATTGAAGCCGAATGCCGCCCCGAACCCCTTACCTTGCGCTGGCGCAATGGTATGGCCCGTACGGTTTGGCGCAGACAGGTGCTGGAGGATCCTGTGAGCCACAGTACCGCGACGGCCATAGGGGACCGGGAAGGCTTTCTGGCCGTGACCCGGCAAGCGGGACTTCTGCCCGCCCGCGCCGAGAAAGATGTATACATCAATGGTTTTTTGCAAGGACTACAGGCCTGGAATGAGCAGTCAGGTCCCGATTTCGGAGCGCAACTGTGTCTCGTCGGTGGGACCGGGCTCAGCAAAGGCTGGGGGTTGACGTCCCGCTTTTCCGAAGATGTGGCTTGCGTTGTATTGTGGGAGGATAAAACGCAAAACCAACGCCACACCGCCCGGTCATGGGACGCAGTGACAAGATCGGTCCATACCTTTATGTCCGCATGGCTGGGAGCCCGGATCCCCAACTGTCAGGCCGTGGCTGACTTGGACACCATGACGTCTGTCAAAGAATCGCAGTCGGTACACCAATTCTTTTTTGCCTATGCCTCGGCGATTGCCACGGAACTGTATCGTCCCCTGCATTTGCCTGAGGCGACGGTGGCAACCCAATTGAAATTGGTCTTGATTCTGGCCACACATCCACGTTTCCGCTGGTCCAGGGGATGGGCCACCAATGTTCCCGACCCCCTGAACCTGCCCGATTCCTTCTTGGCCCGGTTGCCCATCGCCGAAACCTGGTGCATTTTGGCCGGCAAGTTCCAGTATTTGGCGGCAGCCTCCCATACGCCAGACAAGGAGCGCCATGTACACGAATTGCGCCATATCCATGACCTGTACTCTTGCCGTGCCATTTTCAGCCGGGACACCATGGATACGATCTCAGACTGG
>CAXXOQ010000108.1:0-17019 GCA_963664185.2 Caldilineaceae bacterium
AACAGCGGGAAGGCGCCGGCCGCGATAGCTTCCAGCACACTGATGCCAAAGAATTCATGCTCGGTGGTGCTCATTACCATATCCGCCTGGTACAGCAGCTCCCAGTAGGCCTGAAGGGACTTGGCATAGCCCCAATGCCGGATGTGTGGCCGCAGGCGGGTTTCGGCCTCCACAAACGCATCGGGGATCTTTTCAAACGTTTCCCCCGCGGCCAGCAGGGCAAAGGGCTGTCCCGTGGCTTGTAGCCGGTACAGATTCTGAAAGAAGCGGTCGGGACGCTTGTCGTGGTCCCAGCGGTGGTTCCACAGGATATGTGGCGTGGGGTCCCGGGGCTCTGTCGCCGGCACCCGGGCGGGAGGTTCAATGCCCACGGGCAGGACATGGCTGCGGCTCTGCAGGGCTTCCACGGTCCCGGTCTCACGGCAATCCGGAAAACTGCGCAGCATCCCCGGCAGGTGCTTGAACCAATCCTGCCGATGAAAGTGGGAATTGAACACGATGTAGTCCGCGGCCACCTGACTCAGCCAATTCATGACCGCGTAGGAAAGATCCAGCTTTCCCTGCACGGGATAGGTCAGCTGGTTCTCGTGCATGTACAGGATCTTGACCACTGCGGGGGGCAGGACATCGGACAGCAGGCCCGTCAGCACCGGCAGGTGGACCATGTCGGTGGCCAGCAGAATATCAGGCTGGTACCCGGTGGCCAGCAACTCCCGGATGCGCCGGGCCAGACGAACAGCCCCGCCCTGCATGCGCCACTTCCAGAAGCGTCCGGGCAGCGAAATCAGGGTTATGTGGTGCTGGCTGTGGCGTATCAGGCCCTCGGCCCAGGCCCGGTGACTGCCGGCATGAAAGGGCGATACCAGGAGCACCTCGCAGGCTGGCACCGAAGCGGGTGTACGCGAGGGGGAGGAACCGGCGGGGAGCGTGGGCGCAGACATGGCAGAAGCCGCGGAAAGGATAGGCATGCTCTATTGTGCCATCTTGCCCCACCAACGGGTGGTGGCAAGCGGGTCCGGCAACGGGCAGGAGCGCGCAGATTCAGGACGCGGCCATCCCGGTGCGGGTTTCCCCGGATCGCGGATTTGCCCTGGATCCCTGAATCTTGTTGTCCCGTCCCTATGCTATAATCGCCCTACTTATTTTTCATCGGTGCAACCATACATTCCAACCATTGCATTTCCCATCGATTGCGCTATGATGCCTTTACTCACACTTGTGTACCCGGGAGTGGCAACATGATCAAGGTCCGAATCGAAAGTGTGAGGGTCAGCCTGATGTCACAACACCGCATTGCGGTCCTGCAGGAGGATGAGGGGGATCGTTACCTCCCCATCTGGATTGGTCCCTTTGAAGCAGAAGCTATCGCCATGCATCTGCGCAAGGAAAAGATCCCGCGTCCCCTGACGCATGATCTGATTCATTCGCTGATTGAAGAGTTGAATGGTCTGGATCACGTCATCATCCATGATCTGGAACAGGACATTTATCTGGCCCGTTTGGTGTTCAACCACGGTCCTGGCGGGGCCTATGAACTGGAATGTCGTCCCAGTGACGCCATTGCCATTGCCGTGCGCTGTGATTGCCCCATTTATGTGGCGGACAGCGTCATGGATGTCGCCGCCAAGGTACCGGACGAGGAGATCCCACTGGAACTGAATGAGGAGACGGCGTCCTCTGACATGGAAGGCCTGAAACAGGGCAGTGAGGATCTGGAAGTCTTTCGGGATGTAGTGGAAGGTCTGGATCTGGACAGCCTGCACAATCGTTGATACAGTAATACCCCGCCTTGCCATGCCGGGCATGGCATGCATCGGTGACCTGTACGGGAGTACAGGTGCAGAAGTGCCAGTTCCTGATTCCTGGCGGCAGGCTGACCTTGGCCCCGCGTGGTTGCCGCCTACCACCGATCCATGATCGAAAATCTGAACGCTCTGTCCGATACGCACCCTGATGCCTCCCTGCTTCCGACCAATCTGGACGCGGAGAAGGCTGTGCTGGGGTCCCTGCTGCTGAATCCCCAGGCCCTGGTGGATGTAGAGCATGTGCTCAAACAGAGTTACTTCACGCAGGAGGCGCATCAGGCGATTTTTGCCTCGATGGCCCGTCTGCGGGACAGGGGCCTGGAGGCCGACCCGGTATCCCTGATTGACGATCTGACGGCCCAGGACAAGGTGGCGACGATGGGGGGGCTCCCCTATCTGGATTACCTCACGCAGAACTGTCCGACCTCCGTCAATGTGCTGACCTATGCCCGTATCGTTGAACGCAAGGCCCTGTTGCGCCAACTGATCGCGGCCGCCGGTGAGATCATCCAGAGTGCCCAGGAGGGCAAGGAGGATGTGGAACAGATCCTGGACAAGGCGGAGCAGGCCATTTTCCGGGTGAGCCAGGAAAGGTCGCGGACCCGGCTGATCGCGATTCAGGACATCATGCCCGGGATCATCGAGGAACTGCAGGCCAGTCATGAAGACGAGGCGACCCCGGGACGACTGCCCACCGGCTTCCGGGCCCTGGACCAGTTGCTGGGCGGTCTCAACAAGAACGATCTGCTGGTACTGGCCGGCCGCCCCGGCATGGGCAAATCCAGCTTTGGCCTGTCGATTGCCCATCATGTGGCCATGAATCTCAAGACCACGATTGCCATTTTCAGTCTGGAAATGGGGGCCGAGCAGCTGGGGCAGCGCTTGCTGGCCATGGAAGCGAACACGGATCTGCATCATCTGCGGGTAGGTCGGCTGGATGAACACCAGTGGCACCTGGTGCAGGAAGTGTCGGAGCGGCTGGGCCAGACCCGCATTTTCATTGACGATACACCAGGCGCCTCCGTGTCCGAGATCCGGGGCAAGGCCCGCCGCCTGCATGCGCAGGAAGGCGTGGATCTCATCATGATTGATTACATGCAGCTCATGTCAGGTACCGAGGGCCTGATGTCGCGACCCCGCGAAAACCGGCAGCAGGAAATCACCTATATCAGCAGTTCGCTCAAGAATCTGGCCCGGGAACTGGAAGTGCCGGTGCTGGCGCTTTCCCAGTTGAGCCGGGCCGTAGAATCGCGGCAGGACAAGCGACCCATGCTGCAGGACTTGCGGGAAAGCGGCAGCATTGAACAGGATGCCGATGTCGTGATGTTTCTGTACCGGGACGATTACTACAATGAAGACACCCTGGAGCCCAATCTGGCCGAGTTGATCGTGGCCAAGCACCGGAACGGCTCCCTGGGCAAAGTGAAATTCTTCTTTCACAAGGAACAGACGCTGTTCCGGGAGCTGGAGTTTCGGCACCAGGACCAGACTGTGGAATGATGCCCACCAAACTTGATGGCTTTCCCGGGTTTCCGGGCGGCCCGTTGCCGGGGGTTTCAGTACCCCATTTCTATTTCCGCCGTCTGCTGCCGCTGATAGACGATTTGGCCGAGCTGAAACTTACCCAGTATTGCCTGTATCTGCTGGATGCCGGCCGGGCAAGGCAGACCTGGCTCTGGGCCGATGACGTGCGCGGCAATCCCGAATTGCTGGCCATGATGGCGGAGATCTCCGCGCTGTATGAAGCGGCAGAGATCCTGGAAGAGGCCTTGCTGCGGGCCATCCAGCGTCACGCGCTGCTGTCATTCCCCCTGCTGGACCGCCACCGGAACCAGGAACGGGAGGCCCTGGTCCTGAATACGGCGGAGGGTCGGCGCCTGCGCGATACGGGAGTTGTCCCTGTGCCGGCGGCCGAGACGGCGCCATCGGGGACAGGGGTGGCCACACCCTTTCAGCTGTACCAGCAGAATATAGGAATGTTGACCCCCCTGGTGGCGGATCAGATCCGGGCCCTGGAAGAGGAATTCCCGATTCCCTGGATATGTGAGGCCATGGAAATCGCCGTGCACAACAACAAGCGATCCCTGGCGTACGTCGAGGCCATTCTGGAACGGTGGGCCATTGAAGGCCGCATCCGGCCCGACGATGCCGGCGAGCAATGGGAGCTGGAACTTGATTCATCCTAATGGCGTGCCCCCGCAACCCTCAATGCGGGAAATCGAAACCCAGGCCCCGGCCGAATCCGATGTGTGTCCTGACTGCCAGGGCACGGGGTTTTTTGCCCGGGATGTACCGGTGGAACATCCGGATTTCGGGCAGGCGTTTCCCTGTCACTGCATGATGGCGGATCGTCTGCGCCAGCGCATTGCCAAAATGGGGGAGTTTTCGCAACTGGATCTGTTGCCCGACAAGACTTTCGCGACGTTCCTGCAGGAACCCCCGGGCTACGATGAACCCAGTCGCACCAGTCTCCGCCAGGCATTTGCCCTCTGCCGGGATTTCGCCGCGGACGCCGGGAAATGGCTCTTTCTGCATGGTCCCCATGGGTGTGGCAAGACACACCTGGCCGCGGCCGTGGCCCACCAGATGCAGGAACAGGGCACGCCGGTGCTGCTGTTGCCCGTACCGGATCTGCTCGATCACCTGCGGGCCACCTTTGCTCCCGGGTCCCCGATAGGATACGACGAGCTGTTCCATCTGGTGCGGGAGGTGCCAGTCCTGATTCTGGACGATATGGGGGCGGAAAAGTCGACCGAATTTGCCCGGGACAAAATGTTCCAGTTGCTGAATCACCGCCATCTCACCCAGCGGCCGACCGTCATTACCTCGAATCAGATGGTGTTCGCGTTTGAAGACCGGATTCGGAGCCGCCTGGCCGATGCCCGCATTGTGACCCGCGTGACCATTGACGCTCCGGATTTCCGGGGCTACAACTCCCCCCATCCCCTGACCGATCTCAACCTGCAGCTGAACATGCTGGGCCTGCACCAGGAGCAGCAGTTTGGCAGCTTTGACCACAGGCGCTCCGCCGACACGAACCGGCAGATTTCCACCCTCAAACACAAAGTGGATACGATCAGGGAATTTGCCAGGGAACCCGAGGGTTGGCTGGTCCTCAACGGACCGCGCGGCTGTGGCAAAACCCACCTGGCGGCAGCCGTAGCCAATGAATGGGCGGCGGCGGGCCGAACCGTGCTTTTTGTACCCTTTGCCGAACTCAAGGATTTCCTGCGGTCCACGCTCAGCCGCAATGCCGATGCCCTGCCCCGGGTGACGGAGCAATTGCGGAAGGTGTCCCATCTGGTTCTGGACGATTATCAGGGCGCGGACACGCGGGAGGAAACGTGGGCCAGTGAGAAGGTGCGACAGATTCTGGAGCACCGCTTCTATGCGCGGCAGCCTACTGTAATCACCCTGTGCACGCCGAAAGATCATATGGATGACTGGCTGGAATCCCGGGTATTCGAGTTGTCCCGGGCGACCCATCTGCAGGTGAAGGATTTTCCCCGCCGATCCCGTTCCACGTCAGGGGGTAAGAAATACCAGACCCGCACCTGAACCATGGTGCAGACGCGGGCTCTGGGGAAACGCAGCAGCCCAGCGTACCGTGACCGCGGTACGCCTTGCGCAAAACCGCGGGGTGTACCGGTACCTGTGCCTGTCGTAGGGAGTCGGCATACCGTGGCTCTCCTCACCTATACCCCCGCACCGCCTGACGGAATCCTGGAGTTCCCTACAGGGAAACCTGCCCGTCGGCTTGTGCGGTACCTCACAGACCAAGGCAAATGCAAGGTTGTAAGGGATAGCCCTCCCGCGGCTAAACTGGCAGCGTAACCGACTACAGAACAAGCATGGAAATACCGCTTCTGATGTCCAGAAAGTCATCATGTAGTCAACAGATCAGCTTGATTTAAGGTGGCAAGGCCATCTTGCGATTGCTCTGCAGCCCGCTGGGCCCTGTAGTACAATACGCGCCATCTGATGCGTTAGCCCGAGGTACAGCCATGACACCTTCCAGTCCCTTGCCACGCCTGCAGGAACAGGAGTTGGAAGCCCCGTCACCTGCATTGCAGGACCTCTGGCACTATGATGCGAGGTATCCCTACGACACGGCTGCCTACACGTATGAGGATTGGTGTACGACCGATCCATATTATTTGCAGGATGGAGTCAGTCTGATTACCGATGTGGTGCACGGGCAGAGCCTGGATCAGACGCAGCCCAATTTCCGTCGTTTTCTGCATGCCCGGCCTCTGGATCCGCAAGGCACCCCGTTGCAGTGCCTGCGGGAGAGTGTCATTCGCGACCTGAACCTGCATGCCCTGGCCCCGGACTGGTCCCTGGTGGCCCGGGTCGCGGGCTACGATCCTGATGTGCTGTGGCGAGCCTGGCAACAAATACAGGCCCGCCAGGCCGCTGAACCGGATTTGGGGATATGGGACGGAGATGCCGACATCCCGGCCAGGGGTGAGATTTCCTGGGCCATGACAGCGGGCCAACTGCGGATGACGGTGGAATTCCTGTCCGACACCACGACCTCGAAGGATCTGCAGATCAATCCTGTGCTGTACTTTCTGATGGGCGTGGAGGAGTACTGGATTTGTGACCCGGCTACACAGCGCATCCGCAGTGTATGGCGGTTCACGGAGGCCGGGACATGGGAGGATGTGCTGGCGGATCAGCCCCCGGAGGCCTGCACGGAAGTCTATTCGGAAGTCTTGCAAACCTGGGTGCGCTTTGACCCGGACTACGGGTTGCAATGCCAGGATCCTGACACCGGGCAATGGATTTCCGGTGACTGGCAAGCCAATCGTCGGGAAGGCGAGAAAAACAGACACGTAACGCTACTGCTGTCCGCAGTCCGCCATCTGGTGCCCGATATGTCCCTCCGCTTACAGGCGGAATTGCAGGCCACCCTGCAGCAGCGCGCCCTGGAAACCCTCCCGGACCCTAATGGTCTGTGGGCCCATATGACTGCTTTGCCCGCGGAGGCCCGTACCGAGCATGCGGTCCTGGATTTCCTGGGTGTGGACCGGTAACCCGGAGATACGGACACGGACCATCAGGCAACCCGTTAACCCAGGGACCAGGGAAACGTCACCGGATCGGTCAAGGATCCCGGTGCCCGCCGACAGGAAGCAGGAATTCTGGTTCCCCGTGCCTTGGCGGGCAAAGCTCTGGCATCACTGTCAATGTGACAATGGCTTGACTTCCGCAGCCGGGTTGCCGTTCACACAAAGTCCTGCAGGCCCGACCATTCCTGCCAAATGTTCACATAGGCATCATAGCCGATGGCATCACAGTCCCTGTGTTTGAGACGGGCAATCGCCGCATGCCGCACGCGGGGTGACAGGTTGTATCCGCCGGCATGATAGATTTGATGATGCGCCAGGATGAGATCGCCCGCCTGGCCCGTCACCATGACAGGTTCGGTGGGCATTGTCAGCCGGGGCGTGCCATTGGCCAGTACCGTATGGCCATGTTCCCGAAAGTATTCGGCAAAGGTGACATGGGAGCGGGGCCACACCGTGAAGTTGCCACTCTCGGCCTCCGGGACGTCATCCAGATAAATCACAGCGAACATGGTGAAACCACGCCGGTATTTCCCCTTGGGCTGGCCATTCGTGCCGCTGCCCACGCCATCAATGTGACCGCCCAGCCGGGGTGAGACCGTGCCCGGGGCATCCGGAAAACGCGGATAGGGTTTGGCAGACACCACGTCCAGGACATTGCCTGTTCCCAGCAGGGACTCCGCCAGGGCTGTCACCGGAGATTTCCGGTACAGATCCAGGATCACATCGGCCTGCAGCAGTTCGGCACAGAAGAAGGCGGATCGATTCCGGGCCAGGTCTTCGCCGGTCTTGCCCACATGGCCAATGGAATGATTCACAGCCCGCAAAGCCTCGTCTACCAGGTGGCGGGGAATGGCATCCGGAATCCTGAGATAGCCTTCACGGACGAATTCCAGTTTCTGGGTATCGGACAACATGCACCAGCTTCCTGTGTAACTGGGGAAAGGGGATTGGGGCATGTTCCGCCCAATCCTGCCTGATTATACCAAGGGACGCAGAATCCCAGATATAGGCACAGAAATTTGACATAAATTCCAGGGCTGAAATCTGTCTTGCGTGCGGTTGCGGGAGCAGGGATCCGCCGGGAGTCCCGCACAGCCGCTGCTCACAGATCATGGTTCCATGCGGCCGATCGGCTTCGGGGGTCCTTGGCCATTATGCCCAGAGCTGTGGGCTGGCTAATGGCACATCCGGATTCATGCAGGACCGTGTCTTGCCCGGTAATGCTGTGTACTGCTGCAGGGAGAATTCTGGGACAGGATGCGCGGGAGCGGCACACCTGTAGCAGCGGCTCCCGTCATCGTGCTTTGCCTGCCCTCGGCTGACAGACATGTGGTTCACCCCCATTCCGGATGAGTTCCGTTGTATAATCCGAGTACATACTTGCATACGGGATTCAGAAGCGTGCGCCGAAAAAACTTCCTATTTCCTGTTCTGATTTGTCTTGTCAGCACAGGATACATTCTTGCCTGCACTTCCCCTGAGGTTTTGGCTCCGCCGGCAACCCGGACACCGGATCCGGCCTATACGGAACAGATACCCCCTGTGATTGTCAAGCGATCCCAAATGTCCCCGCCCCAAGTCGAGGTTGAAGTGGAGACAGAACCCAATACCCCCTCCACAGTATCCGAGTTGCCAACACCTACCCCTGTGCCTACCCCTGTCTCCTCGCTGTGTGTCACCATTGACAGTGTCTATGGGGTGAATATCCGGGGCGGACCGGGCACCACATTTGCGCGATTGGGCTTTGCGGAAGACAAGGCCCAGTTCCCGCTGGTGGAGGAGAACCCCAGTGGCAACTGGTACCGCATCCTCATGACCGATGGTACCGGGGACGAAACCTGGGTTTCCGCCGACTTTTCCCAGGTAGGCGCCTGTCCCAACTGATCTGCCCTTCTGTCAGGCGTAGTGGTTATGACCATGCAGGTGCCACTGGCAGTACGACAGACTGCCCTGCTGTGGCTTTGGATGTTCCTGGCCGGAAGTGTCTGCATGGCTGTATGTGCCACACCCCCGGCCCGCCTCTGGCTTGAACAGGTTTCGGGAGAGAATCGCTATTTGCCCCAGATCAAGGCCCTCTCGGATGGGATACGGCAGGCAACGCGGCCACGGGTTGCTACCGCCGACCATATCCGCACGGCCACCACGGTAATGGCCCCGTACGGCGTAAACACCTTTTTGCATCATGAGGTAGGCCAGGACCGGCGCCAGGCCGTGATTGCCCTGGCGCGCGACGCCGGCTTTGTCTATCTGCGTCAGCCCATGCCCTGGGAAGATGTGGAAATCCATGCGCGGGGCGATTTTGAGGACCGGCGCAACGAACCTCCCCGTTCCGCGTGGTACAAGTACGACACTATTGTCCGCCTGGCCCAGGAACAGGGCATGCAGGTGATTCTGCGTCTGGACAATCCGCCGACATGGACACGGCATGACGGCGATGCCCGCCACTCCCAGGCCCCTCCCGATGATTATGCTGACTATGCGGCCTTTGTGGCCCAGGTGGCTACGCGGTACCGGGGCCAGATTCGGCATTACCAGATCTGGAATGAACCCAATATCTATCCGGAGTGGGGGGAGCAGCCGATTTCACCGGAGGACTATACCCGCCTGTTGCAGCAGGCCGCCGCCGCCATTCGGGCGGTGGATCCTGAGGCTGTGATCGTGCTGGCGGCCTTGGCGTCCACAACCACGTTCGACGGGGAAACCCGGGCCGGGGGCAATCTGAACGATCTGGTGTTCCTGCAGCGCCTGTATGATGCCGGAGCTGCGCCCTACTTCGATGTCGTGGCCGTGCAGGGATACGGCCTGTGGTCGGGACCCACAGATCGGCGCATGCATCCGCTGGTGCTGAATTTCGGCCGGGTCCGTTATGTGCGGGACCTGATGGTCCGCAACGGAGATGGGGCGAAACCCCTGTGGATCGCGGAAATGAACTGGAATGCCGTGCCGTTAGGGGAAGCTGCACCCTTTGGCCGGGTTTCCCTGACAGAGCAAGCCCGGCATATCCCGCAGGCCTACCAGCGGATTCAGGCGTGGCCCTGGGTGGAGTTGGCCAATGTCTGGTATCTCAAGCGCGCCCAGCCCTATTGGGAAGACAGGGGGGATCCGCAAGCCTATTTCCGCCTAATGACGTATGATGGTCATCTGATGCCTGTCTATCACGCCATTCAGGCCTATCTGACGGATACCACCCGCTGAGGGGGAGCGTACGGAGAATGCAGGACTTGATCGTCAAACGACTCACGGTCGGCATACTGGAAGAGAACTGCTATCTGCTGGGTTGCCCGGAGTCCCGGCAGGCGGTACTGATTGATCCGGGGGACTCGGCCAGCGCCATCCTGGCGGAAGTGGACAAGGATGATCTGACGCTCGTCGCCATCCTCAATACCCATGCCCACTTCGATCATGTCATGGCCGTGAACCAGATCGTGGATGCCACCGGCGTCCCGTTCTATCTTCATCCGAAGGATATGCCCACCCTGGAAAGTTGCGGGCAGCATGTATTCGCGTGGCTGGGGGTGCGGATTCCCCCGATCCATCATCCGGATGCCTGGCTTGAGGCAGGCCAGTTACTGACCTTTGGCAGCATGAATCTGGAAGTGCGCTTCGTGCCCGGGCACGCACCGGGGCATGTGGCTTTCATTGAGCACGCGCGCAAACTGGCGCTGGTGGGAGACACCCTGTTTCAGCAAAGCATCGGCCGCTACGATCTGCCCAACGCCGACGGCGCGGTCCTGGTGCGCTCGATCCAGGAGCAGCTGCTGGTGCTGGAGGACGATTATGCGGTCCTGCCCGGTCATGGGGATGAAACCACGATAGGCAGGGAACGGTTGTCGAATCCCTACGTGGGCCAGAATGCCTACTTGCCCGTCAACTGAAGGAGGCGAGGGAAAAATGTCAGCATCGGTTCGTCCCATGGGGCAGTTGCTGAAGTGGCTGCGCGGAGGAGACAAAACCGCAGGTACAGAGCAGGCCGCCGCGCATACGGCACCGGCCGGGGATCAGCCGCCGGAAGTCGTCTTTGAGACCAGTCATCCCCTGGAAGCCGAGGTGGTGCGTGGCATGCTGGAATGCCATGATATCCCGGCCATGATCCAGCGGGAACCTGTGAGCCAGGCGTATCCCTTTACCGTGGGCGATCTGGCAGCGTGCCGGATCCTGGTACCTGGTACCCTGGCGGAAAATGCCCGCGGGTTGGTGGCCGCATCCCGGGAGGATCCTGGAGGTAGGGAAGAGGAAGAGGATACAGACCCGGCAGGCCTGGAGGCACGACGGGCACGCCAGGGGAGCGATGCCTGATGTTACGGGAAGTTTCCAGCCGGGAAGGACTGTTCCTGGAGGGCAAGGGCTGGCGGCGCTGGACTACGCGCATGCGCATGTCCATCCTGGGCATCGTCATGATTGCGCTGGTGATTGGCCTGATCGTGGGGGCTACCATCCAGACCGGCATGTTTTTCCTGACCGTGGATGAGTTCCATGCGCGACAGCACAATCTGATCGGATCCCGGGTGCGGATCAACGGCATGTTGGTGGAGGGCAGTGAGAATTGGTATCCGGCAGGACCGCGCCTGGAATTCCGGATCCGGGATGCCGAGGGTGTGCATGACCTGCCAATCGTGTTTCATGGTCCCCGCCCTGACAATTTCCAGCGCGCCGTATCGACTATCGTGGAGGGTTCCCTTGCGCCCGAAGGGGTATTTGTGGCCGAGAGCCTGCTGCTCAAATGCCCCAGCCGCTACGAAGAGGCGCCCGAAGAAATATTTGTCAAGGCCGCCTCCTGAGCCGACCACGCCCGGCAGCATCCCGCAACGGTCTCTTTATGGAATACATTACGGTTCGGGGCCTGACCAAATCCTTTGGCCTGCGACCGGTGCTGCAGGAACTGGATCTGACGCTGGAACGGGGGGAATGCGTAGCACTGTGTGGCCGCAACGGGACCGGCAAGAGTACCCTGCTGCGGATCCTGGCCGGTCTGGCCACAGCGGATGGCGGGCAAATTCACTTTGCCGGCGTGGCCCAGGCGGAAGCAGGCCCTGCCCTGCGGGGCCGCATCGGCTATCTGGGCCATACACCCGGCCTGCATCCCGCCCGGTCGCTCAGGTCACACCTGCAGTTTGCAGCCCGGATCCACGGCCTGGTAGATCCCGAAACCCGGATCCGTGCCCTGTTGCACAGTGCCGGCCTGGGCCATGCCGCCCACAGGCCTGTGGGCCAGCTCAGTCGGGGCATGCAGCAAAGGGGCGCCCTGTGCCGCGCCTGGCTGCATGATCCCCGGCTTCTCCTGCTGGATGAACCGGATGCGCACCTGGATAGGGAAGGCATCCAATTCCTCGATCTGCTGGTGTCCGGTCGCCACACGGCGCACCAGACCATTCTTTTGGCCACGCACCACCGCGATCATGTGGGCCGATGGGCCGATCGCGAAGTCGTGCTGCAGGATGGCCGCCTACAGGTTGCCGGTGCATCCGCTTGAGAGGCATGGACAGAACCATGGCCCGCTTTGAAAGTGTGATTGCGCCCTCTCCGGCGGCCACGTATGATCCCGCGCAGGATGTGCGGATTCGTCATGGTGGGACCGGATTCACCCTGGTCCGCCATGCCGGATGGGTTCTGTGGCAGGATCTCCAGACCGAGATGCACGGCTTTGCGACGCTGGTGACCATGAGCACCTTCAGCGTGCTGGTGGTGCTGCTGCTGGGGTTCATGCTGGATTCCCTGGGAGCAGCCGGGAGCCACTTGGTGGCGGGGGTGCTGTGGGGAGCCTGGTTGCTCGCCGGGACCCTGGGCCTGGAACGTCTCTTTGCTACGCCCCAGGCGCGCGAAGCCATGGTGTTTCTCCTGGTGGCACCCATTGCCCGACCGGCCATATTTTTGGCGAAGTGGCTGTGGGGATCCTTGCAGATGCTGTGTGCGGCGCTGGCCTCGGTCGTAGCCACGGTGGTGCTGTTTGATACCCCGCTGGTGCAGGGCTGGTTCTGGATCAGCCTGGTTTTGGGGTGCATGGGCTATGCGGCGGTGGGTATCATCGCGGCTGCCCTGACCGCTACCTTCCGGCAGGGCAGTGGTCTGGTGGCCGTGGTGGTGTTGCCGCTCACGATTCCGCTCTTTCTCGCCGGTACCGGTATGGGGCAGGCCGTTCTGCAGCAGAAGCCGTGGCCGGAATTCCAGCATTGGTTCTATATGATGATTCTGTTTGACATCATCGCTATAATGGCAGGCTTGATGGTGGCGGAATACCTGTGGCGGGATTGGCATTGAAAAGGCAAGGGCAATCAGATGCATCCAAAATTGCAGCGATGGCATAGCTTTGCGGCTTTGCTGCTGCTGGTGATGATGGGCCTGGCGCTGTGGGGCAATCTGCAATATGCGCAACCGGCGGTCAACCTGTCGGGGGCGGAGCAGACCGCCCAGCGTATCTTTTACTTCCATATGGGAGCCGTGTTCGCGGCGCTGCTGGGGTTTGTCCTGTCCCTGTTGGGAAGCATTCTGTACCTGATCCGCAAGAATCTGGCCTGGGATTCCCTGGCCGCGTCAGGCATTGAAGTGGGACTGATAGGGGCCCTGGGCGTGCTCGTGACCGGCAGCCTGTGGGCCAAACCCACCTGGAATACCTACTGGATCTGGGACCCGCGCCTGACTGCCACCACCGTGCTGGTACTGGTGTACGTGGCGTATCTGTTGTTGCGGAATGGGGTGGCCAATCTGCGCACCCGGGCCCTGTTCGCCAGCTTCTATGCGATCCTGGCGTATCTCATGGTGCCCCTGACCTACTACTCGGCGATCTGGTTTCGCAGCATCCATCCCATGATGTTCCTCAGTGCCAGCAACCCGGAGGCCACCGGGGATTTCAGTGCATCGGTAGGGCCTACCATGCGGGTAGCGCTGCAGGGATCGGTGGCGGCTTTTATCCTGCTGGCAGGTACCCTCATCCTGCTGCGCTGGCGCATGCTGCGGCTGGAGGAAGCCATGCATGCCCTGTTGGTAACGACCAGGAAATGACACTATGACCTATCTCTTCATGGCCATGCTGATCCTATGGATCATAGTCCTGCTGTATGTCGTGTTTCTGGTGAACAAGCAGAAACAGCTGGAAGAACTGGTACGGGAACTGCAGCACGAACGGCAAGCCCGGATTTCCGACGAGACGTGATCGCTGCCACATGCTGGCAGTGGCAAAGGATATAGAGTTGGGGTAACATGTGGCTGACCGGGAACCAAAGCAGGAGAATAATGTAAGGTGACGCATCAAACGGTAGCTGTGCCGGCGCAAGCCGTGCGCGTGACGTGGGCCTCCACGTTCCTGCATGCGCTTGCATTCGTGCTGGGGTTCACGCTGGTGTTTACCCTGCTGGGTTCCGCCGTGGGCCTGATCGGACGCAATATTGCCCCGCTTCTACCCGGCATCCAGCGCATAGGGGCGGTTTTGCTGGTTGTCTTTGGTTTGGTCACGGTGGGAGCGGTACAGTGGCTCATTGGCCGCCTGACGCCTCTGGCCGCCGGCAATCCGGCCCTGTCCCTGCTCCTGAAGGGGCTCTATTTCCTCAACACTCTTCTCTACACGGAGCGCCGGGTACAGGCTGTCCATCAGGTGAATCGCGGCTGGGGCTATGTCAGCAGCCTGATGATGGGAGTCAGTTTCAGTGCCGGTTGGGTACCCTGTGTCGGGCCTATCCTCGCCAGCATTCTGTTCCTGGCCAGTGACAGTGCCACGGCGGGGTCGGGGGCCCTGCTGCTCATGCTGTTCAGCATGGGACTGGGCTTGCCCTTCCTGATTACCGGTGCGGCCTTCGGCACGATTGTCCCGTTTTCTCCGCCGCATGAACCGCTACCTGCGGATCATCAGCTATATCAGCGGTGTATTCCTGTTTCTGCTCGCCTATTTCCTGTGGACCGATCGGTTAACGGCCCTGACGGCGTCCTTCGGCGCCCTGAATGCGTTGGCCCTGGAATGGGAAGAAGGTGTGACCCATGCCCTGGGCCTGTCCTTTGATCTGGATGCCAGTTTTCTGTCAAGCGCCCCCCTGGCCTTCATAGCCGGGCTGATCGGGTTCTTCAGTCCCTGTGTCCTGCCCCTCATTCCGGCCTATATTGGCTACCTCAGCGGTACATCCCTTGCCAGCGCCGAAAGATGATCCGCGTATTGGTGCTGGGGCTGATCCTGGCCATAGGTGTGGCTTGCCAGGGGACCGTGGAGCCAGCGGCGGGCCATGGCAGTGCCCCCGGTGAACCCGTTACATCCAGCGCAGCGCTTCCGGCACCGTTAACCCCCTCCTTTCCGTCTGGGCGCCGGCTTTCCCACCGGCGAAGTGACGACGGCCCGTCGGGCAGGAGGATTGCGGGAAGGGCAGCCCGTACCGGCTTTTGCCATGTCCTTTCCGGATGGCACAACGGTTTCGCTGGCGGATCTGAAGGGCCGGGCGTTCATGCTGAATTTCTGGGCTACCTGGTGCGGTCCGTGCCGCCACGAAATCCCCCTGATTCTGGATCAGCAGGCAGCACACCTGGACGAATGGCTGGTGCTGGCCGTCAATGTCAAGGAGCCCATGCAAAAGGTCGCTGCATTCGCCGAGGAATTTGACATGCAGATCCCCATCGTCCTGGACCCCAATGGCGATGTGGTAGATCTGTTTCAGGTGCGGGGCTTCCCTACGTCGGTGTTTGTGGATGCGGAGGGACGACTGGTAGCGACCTGGACAGGTGTCCTGGATGAAGCGAAACTCACCCAGTTGCTTGAGGCCAGTCTGCCGTAAGGCTGGAGCCTGCAGGATGCCCTTGCTGCCGTCGCCGGCCCACCCGCTGGAGCCATGAAGCAGAACAAGCCTGTCGCTCCATCCCCTGGGCTGGCGGTGCCCCACGGCCTCCTCCCCGTCCTTCGCTTCGCCACGAAGCACTGGCTGGCCCTGTTCACCCTACTGGTCAGTGTGTACTTCCTGCTGGCCCCTGGCCGCGCCCGTATGCATGGCCCTGGGATGGATCCGGGCCGCCGAGCTGATCCATGCCCTTTACGCCCACACCTGCCACCAGCTGCCGAAAGCCAGCTATTTCGTGTTGGGCCAGGAAACCCTATGGCAAATTGACAGCGATCCGGTCGGGTTCCGCGCGGCCCGATCCTTCCTGGGCGATGCCCTGCTGGGTTACAAAACGGCCTTGTGCCAGCGGAATCTGGCTACCTATAGCGCGTTCGCCCTGATGGGCATGATGTACATCAAGACGGGATGGCGGCTGAATCCCCTGCCCTTTTGGGCAGGAGTCCTGTGCATCGTGCCCATGGCGGCGGACGGTCTCAGCCAGATGCTGGGCTTCCGCGAAAGCCACTGGCTCCTGCGCTCCCTGACCGGAATCCTGTTCAGTGCCGGGGTGGCCGGAACGCTGTGGCCCCGCATCCAGCCCGCGATGGAGGAAGTTAACCGGAGCCTCAGTCGGGCCACCAGGGAGAGGTCTTCCTGAAACCGGGACCGTGGCCTGCCCCAGCGGCGGGTTCCGGAAATGGGTTTGTCTGCCCTCATGGACCCGGCATATAATGGCATATTCCCGTGCGACGGGACAGTGTGCGGATAGGCGGGTGTCGCCTGCCTGAGATCCGGCACGGTGCCCGTTGCTTCGCCAGCGTTGAAAGGAGATCATCCATGAATACAGAGCGCTTGTCTCGTCGTTCCTTCCTGAAATTGACGGCCGGTGTCACGGCGGCTGGTGCCCTGGCGGCTTGTGTGGCCCCGGAGGCGGCCGGTACGTCGGCCCCGGCGGCGGCAGCGGTGGTCATCAGTTGGGCCCGTCACGGGGCAGAGGGTGACATGGGCACGGAAAACGGTCTGGCCGAACTTTTCCGTGACAAGAATCCGGACATCGAAATTGATCCTATCGTGTTGCCCTGGAGCGATTACAACACGAAGATTCCCATTGACATCGCGGGGGGTACGGCCCCGGATACGTTCGGCTGCCATCCGGCCCTGCTGATTCAGACCTACAACGCCGAGGGTCTGGTGTTGCTGGATGATCGGATTGCCGCGGCGGAACCCGGCCTCAACTACGACGACGTCTTGTACCACGGTGACGCCAGTTTCGATGGTTACATTGTCGGACTGCCCCAGAAATCCTGTACCCACCAGCTCCGGTACAACAAGGATCTCTTTGCGGAAGCAGGC
>CAXXOQ010000109.1:0-22111 GCA_963664185.2 Caldilineaceae bacterium
AATGGCGCGTCAGGTATGCAGGCCAGTTGCAGTGGGCTGACAACCTGCACCTGGCAGGGGATCTGGCTGCGCAACTGCAGTCTCCGGTCGGCTTTGACGGCAGCGGGGCCATGGCCTCTCTGGTATATGTGTCTGCACAGGCCCCGGACATGCTGGATCACGTGCGTTCGCTCCTGTCAACTGTCGGCAGTCGGACTGGCGTCACCCTGATCGGGAATGTCATGCTTGTGCGCTGGCTGGACAGGGACCCTGCAGCCCTGAAACAAAGCTACGAAGCGTTTGTCGTGACCTTCGGCGCTGACGCGGGTTTCGGCCCCTGTGCGTTGCCCCCGGTCTGGTACGTGTAAAGGTATAATGCCCCAACTTGCCGCCACAGGACTGTGGCGCCCTGGTACAGCAGGCATGGCATCTGGCCCAACACGGACACGGAGAAGCAAGTGAACCTGACACCGCGCGAGAAAGACAAGCTCCTGGTGGCCATGGCGGCTGTGGTGGCCCGTCGGCGCCGGGAACGCGGCGTGAAACTGAATCATCCCGAAGCGGTGGCTCTCATCACCGACTTCGTGGTTGAGGGGGCTCGGGATGGCCGATCAGTGGCCGATTTAATGCAAGCCGGTGCCGGTGTCCTCACCCGGGACGAAGTCATGGAAGGCGTGCCGGAAATGATTCCGGACATTCAGGTAGAGGCCACCTTTCCTGACGGCACCAAGCTGGTCACGATCCATCAACCCATCCGTTAGCCCAAAGGAAGGCCACATGATTCCCGGGGAGATCGTTTCGCCCGACGGCCGCATCGTCCTGAATGCCAGCCGTTCCACCCTGACCCTGGCCGTATCCAATACAGGAGACAGGCCCATTCAGGTGGGTTCGCACTACCACTTTTTCGAAACCAATGCAGCGCTGGCCTTTGACCGTCCCCGCACCCGGGGTTTCCGGCTGGACATTCCGGCGGGCACGGCCATCCGGTTCGAGCCGGGACAGACCCGGGAGGTGACGCTCGTGGCCTACGCCGGCCAGCGGATCGTGATCGGCTTCAACGGCCGTGTGAACGGGCCACTGGAGGATTGATCATGCCCAGGGAAATGGAGCGCAGGGCCTATGCCGACATGTATGGTCCCACCACAGGAGACAAAGTCCGCCTGGCCGACACGGAACTCTTCATTGAGGTGGAAGCAGATCACTGTCTCTACGGCGAGGAGGTCAAATTCGGCGGCGGCAAGGTGATCCGCGACGGGATGGGACAATCCCAGATGACGCGGCAGGCAGGCGCGGTGGACACCGTGATCACCAATGCCCTCATTCTGGACCACTGGGGCATTGTCAAAGCAGACATCGGTATCCGGGATGGTCGCATTTGGGGGATAGGCAAGGCGGGCAATCCGGATATCCAGCCCGGGGTTGACATTGTCATCGGTCCGGCGACGGAAGTGCTCGCGGGTGAAGGCAAGATTGTGACTGCCGGCGGGGTGGACGCCCACATTCATTTCATCAGTCCGCAACAGATCGCCGAAGCCCTGTACAGCGGCATTACCAGCATGCTGGGGGGTGGCACTGGACCGGCGGCCGGCACCAATGCCACGACCTGTACCCCCGGTTCCTGGCACCTCGGCCACATGTTGCGGGCCGCCGACGCTTTTCCGGTCAACCTGGGCTTTTGGGGGAAAGGCAATGCCAGTCTGCCGGCGGCCCTGGTGGAACAGGTCCAGGCAGGAGCGTGCGGCCTCAAGCTCCATGAGGACTGGGGCACGACGCCGGCGGCCATAGATACCTGCCTGCAGGTCGGCGATGACATGGATGTGCAGGTCCTGATTCATACCGATACGCTCAATGAATCCGGCTTTGTGGAACGCACCATGGAGGCCATAGGGGACCGGACCATTCATGCCTATCACACGGAAGGAGCCGGTGGGGGACACTCCCCGGACATTATCAAGCTCTGCGGGGAAGTGGGGGTCCTGCCCTCCTCCACCAATCCTACCCGTCCCTTTACCGTGAACACGATAGATGAGCATCTGGATATGCTGATGGTCTGCCACCATCTTGACCCGAGGGTACCGGAGGATATCGCCTTTGCCGAAAGCCGCATTCGGCGTGAGACCATCGCGGCCGAGGACATACTGCATGATCTGGGTGCCCTGAGCATGATCTCCTCCGACAGCCAGGCGATGGGGCGGGTCGGCGAGGTCATCATCCGCACCTGGCAAACCGCCGACAAGATGAAACGGCAGCGGGGTCCGCTGGCAACGGAGAACGGGCCCAACGACAACGAGAGGGCCAAGCGCTACATTGCCAAATACACGATCAATCCGGCGATCGCCTGTGGCATTGCGGATGTGGTGGGCTCGCTGGAAGTCGGCAAGCTGGCAGACATCTGCGTATGGTCCCCTGCGTTCTTCGGCGTGAAACCCGACATGGTGCTCAAATCCGGTGTGATTGCCGCTGCCCTGATGGGAGATCCCAACGCCTCCATCCCCACCCCGCAGCCCATGCACTACCGCCCCATGTTCGGGGCCTATGGCGGCTCCCGCACCAGGAACTCGGTCACCTTCCTGTCGCAGGCGGCCCTGGAAGCCAATCTGCCGGCAACCCTGGAACTGCAGAAGGAGGCTGTAGCCGTAAGGGAAACGCGGACCATCGACAAGCGGGCCATGATCCACAACAGCGCGCTGCCGCAAATTGAAGTCGATCCGGAGACCTACGAAGTGCGGGCAGATGGCGAACTGTTGACCTGTGAACCTGCCCGGGAACTGGCCATGGCCCAACGCTACTTCCTGTTTTAGCCCATGGACCTGTCCCATTTGTTCCGGCTCATGACCTGGCTGTCTCCCTCCTTTCCGGTGGGGAGCTATACCTATTCGCATGGCCTGGAATTTGCGGTGCAGGAGGGCCTGGTACAGGACCGGGTTACACTCGCGGCGTGGCTGGAAGGCATTCTGCGCTTTGGCACAGGGCGGATGGACGCGGCCCTCTTCGTGGCCGCCTATCGGGTCTCTCCCTGTGACCTGGAACCCTTGGTCCAGCTCGCTACCGCGCTCAGGGGAACGCGGGAATTCAGCCAGGAAAGCCTGCTGCAGGGCCGCGCCTTCATGACCACAGTGCAGTCGTCATGGACGGCATGCCGATCCGACGACAAGGAAGCCCTGACCGACGGGGCAGACACCGACTTGCCCTATGCCGTGGCGGTGGCCCTGGCGTGCCGCCAACATGCCATACCCCCTGCTTGCGCCCTGGCCGCCTTCCTGCATGCCTTTGTGGGCAATCTCGTATCGGCCGGTATCCGTCTCATTCCGATAGGCCATACCGACGGCCAGATTGTCCTCGCCCAAATGGAAACCCCGGTCACGGAGGCAGTCCAGACTGCGTTGCAGAGTCAGGAGGCGGACTGGGGATCGGCCACGCCGATGGTGGACTGGACCTCCATGCAACACGAAATCCAATATACGAGGCTGTTCCGATCATGACGGCAAACAAACGACATCCCTGGCGCGTGGGCATTGGCGGGCCTGTCGGTTCCGGCAAGACCGCCCTGATCGACACCCTGTGCAAGCACATGCGGAACAGCTACGAGATCGCCGTCATCACCAACGACATTTACACCCGCGAAGACGCCGAGTTCCTGATGCGCAGCGGTGCCTTGTCCGCCGAGCGCATCATGGGGGTCGAGACAGGCGGCTGTCCCCATACCGCCATTCGGGAAGACGCTTCCATCAATCTGGAAGCCATTCGGGCCATGCACGCGCGCTTTCCCCGGCTGGAGCTGGTGTTCGTGGAATCCGGGGGCGACAACCTCGCGGCCACCTTCAGCCCCGAACTGGTGGATACCACGATCTACGTGATCGACGTGGCGGCGGGCGACAAGATTCCCCGCAAGGGGGGTCCGGGCATCATCCGTTCCGATCTCCTGGTGATCAACAAAACGGATCTGGCACCACTTGTCGGTGCCGATCTGGGGATTATGGCGGCCGACGCCCAATCCATGCGCCGCGACAAACCCTTTGTCTTTACCAACCTCAAGACCGGCACCGGCCTGGATACGGTTGTCTCTCTGATAGAAGACAATCTGCATTCCTGAAACTGCCAGTGGGGTTCTGGGCCTCGGGTGGCCCCTGCCCCTCAAGCCATCAGGCAGCCAGGGGCTGGGGCTTGATCTGCCAGCAGGGGTTTGAGGAACCGGCCCGTATGGCTGCGTACGGCTTCCGTGATGGCTTCCGGCGTACCTTCGGTGACCAGTTGGCCGCCCCGGTCTCCGCCTTCGGGTCCCATGTCAATGATCCAGTCACAGTTCTTGATTACGTCCAGATTGTGTTCAATCACAAGGACGGTGTTGCCTTTGTCGGCCAGGGAATGGAGTACGTTCAGCAGCTTGTTGACATCGTCGAAATGCAGGCCCGTCGTGGGTTCGTCCAGAATGTAGAGCGTATTGCCCGTATCCCGGCGGCTGAGCTCCTTGCTCAGCTTGACCCTTTGGGCTTCGCCGCCGGACAGGGTGGTGGCAGGCTGGCCCAGACGGATATACCCCAGTCCCACCGCCAGTAACGTATCCAGCTTGGCCCTGATGCGCGGGATTTTGTCAAACAGATCCCGGGCTTCCTCGATCGTCATGTTGAGGACATCCGAAATGGAGTGGCCCCGAAACCGGATCTCCAGGGTGTCCCGGTTGTACCGCAGTCCGTTGCATTCCTCGCAGGGCACGTACACGTTGGGCAGGAACTGCATCTCGATCTCTTCGATGCCCGCGCCCTTGCAGGCCTCGCAGCGGCCGCCAGACACATTGAAACTGAAGCGCCCGGCCTTGTAACCGCGCGCCTTGGCTTCGGGCATGGACGCAAAGAGTTCCCGCAGCGGCGTAAACAGCCCGACATAGGTGGCGGGGTTGCTGCGGGGCGTGCGGCCAATCGGACTCTGGTCGATCTCGATGACCTTGTCCAGCAGTTCATGGCCCTCAATGTCGTCATGGGCTCCGGGCACGGCCTTGGCCTGGTACTTGATTTGGGCCAGCGCCTTGTACAGGACTTCATTGACGAGGGTGCTCTTGCCGCTCCCGCTGACGCCGGTCACGCCGGTAAAGGTGCCCAGGGGAAAACGCACCGTGATATTGTGCAGATTGTTCTCGGCCGCTTCCTTTACCACCAGATGGCGACCGTTGCCCAGACGGCGTTCCGGCGGCACGGGGATGGTCCTTTCGCCGCGCAGGTACTGGGCTGTCAGGCTGTGGGTATTGGCCTGGAAATCGGCCTGGGGTTCGGAGGCCACGACCTGGCCGCCGTGTTCTCCCGCGCCGGGTCCCAGATCCACGACCCAGTCCGCGGACCGGATGGTGTCTTCGTCATGTTCCACGACCACCACGGTATTGCCCAGATCCCGCATGCCCATCAGCGTGTTCAGCAACCGTTCATTGTCGCGCTGATGCAGGCCGATGCTGGGTTCATCCAGAATGTAGAGCACGCCCATGAGCTGGCTGCCAATCTGCGTGGCCAGGCGAATGCGCTGCGCCTCGCCCCCGGAAAGCGTGGCCGCCCGCCGTTCCAGGGACAGGTACTCCAGCCCCACGTTGACCATGAACGACAGGCGTGCCTCAATCTCCTTCAGGACCTGGTGGCCTATCGCCAGCTCCCGGTTGGACAGCAGGGGGGCAGCGTGGCCGGTGGCGCCGTTCAGGGCGGAGGGCCCGGGCTGGATCCCGCTGGAAAGAGACTGTACCCAGGCCAGGGCCTGTGCCACCGTAACCCGGGTCACTTCCATGATATTCTGGCCGGCCACGGTCACCGCCAGGGCTTCCTTGCGCAGACGCTGGCCCTGACAGGAAGGACAGGGACGGAAACTCATGTAGGCCCCCATCTTTTCCCGAATGTATTCACTTTGCGTTTCCCGGAACCGTCGGCGCAAGTCGGGCAGGACGCCCTTCCAGGTCGCTTCGTAGGGAAACTCCTGGCCATCCCGGGTCCGAATCCTGACCGGCACGCTGCGGTCCGGGACGTCAGGTCCGTTCACAACGAGATTCTGCTGGCGCTGGCTCAGATCGGCAAAGGGTATGTCCAGCGGAATGGCATGCTTGTCGCAGAACGCCTTGACCACCTGATTGCGCCAGCCTTCGTGTTCGGCGGTGCCTTCGTTCTGACGCTGGAAGGGAACGATGCAGCCACCGTTGATGGACTTTGACTTGTCTATTACCAGATTCACATCAAACTCGTTTTGCATGCCGATCCCGTCGCACGTGGGACAGGCGCCGTGGGGACTGTTGAAACTGAAGGTGCGGGGCTCGATCTCCTCCAGGCTGAGGCCGCATTCCGCGCAGGCGAAATTGCGGCTGAAGGTCTCTTCCCGGGGGTTGTCACGATCGGTCACGTCGCTCACGATCATGACCCCTTCTCCCAGATCCAGGGCGGTTTCCACCGAATCCGTCAACCGGATCAGATCGGTGTCATCGTCGTCATTCCCATCGCCGTGCCGGATGACAATGCGGTCAATCACGGCTTCAATGGTGTGGTTCCGATACCGTTCCAGTTCCGGCACTTCGTCCACATCCAGAACTTCCCCATTGACCCGGACCCGGACATAGCCCTGCTGCAACAGGTTCTGCAGTTCCTTGATGTGCTGTCCCTTGCGATTCTTGATGCGGGGCGCCAGAAAAATCAGCCGACTGCCATCTGGCTTGCTCTGCAGGATATCCACAATCTGTTGCGGTGTCTGCTGGGAAATGCGGGCTCCGCACTCGACACAATGGGGATGCCCGATCCGGGCATACAGCAACCGCAGATAGTCGAATACCTCCGTAACGGTACCCACCGTGGACCGGGGATTGCGATTGGTGCTCTTCTGGTCAATGGAAATGGCCGGACTCAGGCCCTCGATCTGATCCACGTCCGGCTTTTCCAGCAAGCCCAGAAACTGCCGGGCGTAGGCGGACAGGGATTCCACATACCTGCGCTGCCCTTCGGCATACAGGGTATCAAAGGCCAGGCTGCTCTTGCCGCTGCCACTCAGGCCCGTAATGACCACAAACTTGTCGCGGGGTATGGATACGTCGATGTTCTTGAGGTTGTGCTCCCGCGCACCGCGCACCCTGATCTGGTCCGATACCATGGAACGATCTGAACTCCTTGCTGCGATTTGGCCGGAGGCAAGTCTCAGGCTTGCCGGCTCCCTGTTTCATCCCCCATGGCCCGTGACGGTTCCGTGGCCGCCCTGGCCTGCCGCGGGGAAGCGGCGGACGGCATCCTGCGGGTGTGCCTTGGCCTGCCCCTTCCACGGTCACACCGCTGCCAGGGCGGAGTGCCGGGAGACCGAAAACCTGCCAGCCTATATTGTATCAAATGTTCCAATATCAGCCAAGCCCCGGGCGTGGGGCATGCAGACAGGAACCCATCCCTGACGGCCGCCGCATATCAAACGCCGGCATGGGCCACCGTGCTGGGTTTGAGCAATCCATAATTGCCGTCTTCGCGCCGATACACCACATTGATGGTGTCTGAGTCACGATTGAGAAAGACATGAAAGTCGTGTCCGAGCAATTCCATGACTTCCACCGCTTCCTCCACCATCATGGGGGACAACTCGAATTCCTTCTCGCGTACGATGACGGGGAGTTCCTCCTCCACGGCCACATTGTCCTCCGGCAGGGTTGTGGTCGGCACTTCGTCCCGGATACTGCGGCGGTCACGGCGCTTGCGGCCCTTGAAGCGTTCAATCTGGCGTTCCATTTTGCGGGTACCGGCATCCAGGGCGGCCAGTACATTGCTGCCCTTGATCTCGGCGCGCAGGGTGCGCCCCCGTACCTGCATGGTGATTTGTACGCGACAAACCCGCTCCGCGTTGGCAAACCCGCGCTTCTCCACTTCACAATGCGTGCCAATGGTCCGGGGCAACATGGATTCCAGCCTGGCTATCTTCTTTTCGGCATAGGCGGTGATAGAGGCGGCTTCCGACTTGTCAAATCCATGAAGACGAATATCCATTGCTGATTTCCCTTTCACGACTTGGATGGATCGGGCCAAGTCCCGATCTTGCATGACTTGATCTCGCCGGTTTCATTCTATCCTATGGCAGGATCTCTTTCGGGAATCTGCCATCCGGAAAACCGGCAACACCCCTCGCTTTACTCTCCTGCACGCACCGCAAACGCATGCCAGACGGGTACCTCATTCCTGCCTCCACTGTCCAGGTGGAGCAGGAAATCCGCCGCAGTATATTCATCACCACCCTGGAACATGCCCCGGATCCCGACGCGGCACGGGCCTTCAGAGCCCGCATGCAGGCCCGGTACGCGAAGGCCAATCACCACTGCTGGGCCTTTGTCGCGGGCCTCCCGGGATCCACGGCCCAGGTGGGCTGCAGCGACGACGGTGAACCCTCCGGGACGGCGGGACAACCCATGCTGAAGGTGCTTCTGCATTCCGGGATCGGGGAAATCGCCGGTGTCACCGCCCGCTTCTGGGGAGGTACCAAGTTAGGCCGGGGTGGTCTGGTCCGGGCCTATGCGGGCGGCGTGCAGGCCGCGCTGGACCAGCTCGACACGGTCCGGAAGATTGCCCAGACCCTTTTGTGCCTCACCCTGGACTACCCCCTGCTGGTGCCCTGCCAAAACCATCTGGCCCGGTTCGATGCTGCCATTGAGAGTACCGAATACCGGGATCAGGTGCAATTGTGCATCCTCTTGCCTTCCCGGCGCTGCCCTGACTTTGTGCGGTGGTTCACGGACCTGACCAAAGGCCAGGGCGAGATCGAAATCCTGCGTGCGGATTGACGCCCGGGTGACGTCAGGCATCGTACAGGGCTTGCTTGCGGGCGCGGTCCATGTTGCGCTGGGCCTCGCGATGCGCGATCGTGTCCCGCTTGTCATACAGATGCTTGCCGCGGGCCAGGGCAATTTCCACCTTGGCCAGGCCCTTCGCGGAGAGATAGAGACGCAAGGGCACGATGGTCAGTCCCTTGCCGGTTACCATGTCTTCCAGTTTCCGGATCTCCCGCCGTTTCAGCAACAGCTTGCGCACCCGGGTTTCCTCGTGATTTTCGCGGCTGGCCGCGGCATAGGTGGCAATGTGCACGTTGTGCAGCCAGGCTTCCCCGCCCTGGATGTTGACAAAGCCGTCCCGCAGATTCACGCGGCCGGCCCGAATCGACTTGATCTCGGACCCGGTCAGGTGCATGCCGGCATCAAACTGATCCAGCAGGTGATAATTGAAGCGCGCCCGCCGGTTGGTGGCGATCGTGCGGCTCCCGTCCGCACTGGCCTGGGCCCGCTGCTTGCGGCGTTTAGTTTTGGCCATCATGCCCCAGGATCGGAATCAGGTGGCCCAGCGCAGCATCCAATTGGGGATCCAGATTGGACTCGTAGTCGTCCATGCTCATCTCGATCGTCAGATCCGGAATCAGGCCCTGTTCTTCAATGGAACGCCCGGATGGGGTATACCACTGGGACACGGTGACCCGCAACTGGCTTTCGTCTGACAGTACATTCGTACGCTGTACCGATCCCTTGCCAAAGGTAGGCTCCCCAATCAGATAGCCCCGGGCGTGATCCTGCAGGGCACCGGCCACCACTTCGCTGGCACTGGCGCTGGAAGCATTCACCAGCACGACCACCTCCATGTCAGGTGGCACCAGTGGGCGTTGCTTGGCCCTGTGTTCCGTGATGGATCCGTCTTCGTTGTGCTGTTCGGTGACCAGCTTCCGCCCGAGAAACAGCCCGGCAATCATCACAGACTGCTCCAGCAGGCCGCCGCCATTGTCCCGCAGGTCCAGAATCAGGGCCTGGACTTCGGCATCCAGCAGTTCGTCCAGAGTCTGCTGGACCGTCTCCGCACTCTTGACATTGAACGTCGACAGCTTGAGATAGCCTATTGCCCCTGCCGGTCCCAGCTGCCCGTGCTCCACAATCTGGATGGCAATGATCTGGCGCGTGATGGAGACTTCCCACTGTTCCTCATCCCGCAGGATACCCAGCACCACATCCGTGTCTACGGGGCCTCGCACCCGGGCTACACTTCCGGGCAGTCCCAGCTCTGACACCGGCGTGCCATCGACAGAAACAATGTAGTCCCCGCGCTGCAGGCCCGCGGCCATGGCCGGACTGTCGGCAAAGGGTTCCACAATCCGCACGGCCATCTGGTCTTCATCCCACTCGACATGGGCCCCAATACCTCCGAATTCGCCTTGCAGGTTCTCCTCCTGCATACTGGCCAATTCGGGATCCAGCAGCGTAGTGTACGGGTCGCCCAGTTCCTCCAGCACACCGCGAATGGCCGCACGATTGAGAACCTCCGATGAGGGAAGCTCCCCCATATAGTCTTCCTCCAGAATGCCCAGGGCTTCCTGCAGCACGTTCAGCTGCAGATCGGAAGGACTCGGGGTCCGCAACGGTGAGAAATAGGAAACCATCCCGGCGATGCTGCGATCCGGGAGATTGTGCTGGATGGCATAGCCTGTGCCGACCCCACAGGCAAACAGCAGGAATGACAGGGCCAGGGCCACAGCAAGCCGGCTTCGGAAACGCATCTTCACAAACGATTGTTCTGCCAGGGATCTCAGGACGTGGCGTGTGCCATGCAGGATAACATTATGCCTTACGGTACGGTAACCGCGTGATTATGGAACGGTTTCACCCCGAGCGCGCAATGTTCGCCCCCGTGTCTGTTGTGCCCTGCGGGGCGGGCCATTGGGCAGGGGCGCGGGACGGTGGCCACAGGATCAGGCGCCTATCCTGCACCGCACGGCCTGACAGGCAACGCAACGCACGATTCCGGCCATGCATCTATAATGCTACAATTATATTATTACAGATACCGGAGCATGGCCGTCAGCATCAGGACGCGTGCCGGGCGTTCCCGGGCCAGCAGACCCGGCACGGGCAGACCACAGGGAAGCGGACAGGCGGGTTCCGGGGAGCTACACCGCCGCGGGCAGGGAACGCGGGAAGGGCAACCGGCGCACCCGCTGTCCCGTCAACCGGAACCAGGCGTTGGCGATGGCGGCCGGGACGGGTCCGATTCCCGGTTCTCCTGCCCCATACGGTTTGTCACCCGAGGAATGCACATAGGCCTCAATCACAGGCGTCTCCGCCAGGGACAGAATCGGATACAGATCAAAATTGCTGGCCACGATGCGCCCTTCCTCAATACGTGCGGTCTCCAGCAGGGTGGCGCTTACGCCCCATACAACATTGCCCTCCAACTGTGCCTGGGCACCGTCCGGATTGATCGCCAGGCCACAATCCATGGCCGCCGTCACCCGGCGTACCGCCAGGGAGGGTGTGTCCCCCTCTACGAGTGCCACCTCCGCAATCTGGGCCACCGCCGTCCCGGTGTCCAGACAGCAAGCCAGACCCTGGGCGTGGCCTGCCGGCAGGTTTCCGCCCCAGTTCGCCTTGTCTGCCACCAGGGTCAGGACGTTTCGCAGCCGCTGATCCTCCTCGCTGTCCCCCAGGTGGTCCAGCCGGAACTGCAGGGGGTCCTGTCCCTCGGCATGGGCGATTTCATCCATGAAACTTTCCAGGGCGAACGTGTTGGGAAAAAGGCCCAGTCCCCGCCAGGAACCCGTGGGGACCGGCAACTTGCGCCGCCAGGCAAGGGTTCTGCGGTGCGGAATGGCGTAGTTGATGCGGGCTCCCCGCGTAGCACCGAAGTCCGCGCCCAAAGCGGTCGCCACGCCGCCAGGCAAAAACGGAAACAGCACATCGCCGCTGGCCTGACGATGTTCCAGGGCCTGAATGCGGCCCTGTTCCATCCGGGCGAAGAGCCGATGGTGGGTGGGAGGCCGCAGGAAACCCCACTGCAGTTCTTCCGTGCGGTCCCATCCGACATGCACGGGAACGCCGGCCGCCTGGGACAGCCGCGCGGCCTCGACGGCCACGTCATCACCCATTTTCCGGCCAAACCCGCCACCCAACAGGGTCGGAATCACCTCTACGTCCTCAATCTTGCGTTCCATGGCTTTGGCCACCAATTGGCGTGTCCGTTCCGCCAGCTGGGTTGAGACCCAGACCCGGACCCGATCAGGCTGTACATCGGCCAGGGCTGCTTGCGGTTCCATGGGCGTCTGCACGGCAAAGGGGGTGCGATATTCTGCCGTGTGATGCGTGGCGGCAGCCAGTTGTTTCCGCGCATCCCCCACGGTCTGGATCGTAACCGCCCCGTCTTCGTCATACCCGACGGCTACCATAGCTTCCAGAGCCGCCTGATTCCAGGGCCGGCCCGGTTCCCAGGCCGCATCCAGCTGCTGCAGGGCCTGGCGGGCCCGCGTCCGGGTAGGGGCTACCACTCCCACAAACTGCCCTTGCCGGACGACACGGACATCCGGTTGATCCCGTACGGCCCACACATCTACGCTGCGCAGGCGGCCCTCCAGATCCGGTGCCCGCAAGATGGCGCCGTATTGCATGTCCGGCAGGCGGGCATCGTACCCATAGACCGCCTTGCCCGTCACCTTGTCCGGCACATCCACACGAGGCACGGATTGACCAATGGTGACGAAATCGGCGGCCGGTTTGAGCACAGGCGGCGTTTCCGGCTCTTGCCAGACATCTGCCGTGGCCGCCAGATCCCATAACGGCAGCTTGCGGTCATCCCCGACAGAAACGACATGGCGGTCCTGTATGCGCAGATCCGCCTCATCCGCCTGCAGGATAATGGCGGCCTGGGCCAGCAGGATATCCCGCAAGATGGCCCCGGCCTTCCGCAGCGGTTCATACATGGCGAGTACCGACATGCTGCCAAATGTACCCCGCGGATCCGGCGGTCCCTGGGACGTGGTAGCCTGTACGACAGTCAGGTCTGCCCACGGCAGGCCCAGTTCTTCCACCGCAATTTGCGCCAGGGCCGTATGAATCCCCTGTCCCATTTCGACCTTGGCCACGTACAGCTGAATCCGTGAATCCGGCAGCACCTCAAACCATGCCCAGGGTGGCAAGTCCGATGCTTCCGCATCATACCCCGGGTCTGCTGCTATGGCGTCAAAGGCCAGGGTTCGCAGCCGGGGCAGGCCCACGGCCACACCGACCGCCAGCCCCCCGCCGACCACACCGACCCCCAGGAGAAATCCCCGGCGTGTAAGCCGCCAGCGGGGCTGGCCGGCCTTGCGTTGCGGTCGGGCAGACTGTCGTGGCGTCATGTGCCCTGCATCCCTTGCACGGCCTTGGCCAGGGCCAGGCGAATGCGGTGATAGGTGCCACAACGGCACAGGTTGCCTTGCATGGCGGCGGTGATTTCATCCGGTGCCGGGGCGGGATTGTGCTCCAGCAACGCGACCGCGGACATGATTTGGCCACTCATGCACCATCCACACTGGGGCGCCTGGGTTTCCAGGAAGGCCTGTTGCACAGGATGCAGCACGATGGTCTCGTCGCTTTCTGCTGTGGCCAACCCCTCGATGGTGCGCACGGTTTGCCCTTCCGCAATCGCGGACACAGGCAACAGGCAGGAGCGTACGGCCTGACCGTCTACATGCACCGTACAGGCGCCGCAAAGGCCTATGCCACAACCATATTTGGTGCCGGTCAAGCCCAGTTCATCGCGCAGCACCCACAACAGCTTTTCCTGTGGATCGGACGTTATCGCAAAATCCTGCCCGTTGATGACAAGCTTGTGTTGGGTCATTCCTGCTATCTCCCTGGAGGCGGACGCAGATACATTATGCGGCAATCCGGTTGCCGTGAACGTAAGGCCCACTACCCATCAGCTGTCTGGCCAGGCTGCCGGAGCCTTCCCGATGCGGTCGCAACATGCGACACGATCTATGTCTGCCCGGCTGCCGTCCATTCCATGTCCCCGGGATCATCTGGGATACAATGCATGCTGCACTGACGGATTTTCTATGGGGAGGTACCCTCTTGTCAAGCCTGATTCCTGAAAACCAGCTCCTGTCCGCGTTGCGGGCCGGAGGCTCCGCCATTGGCACCATGGTAGGCACCTTTGCCCAATCCTCCATGCCTGTCCTGTTGGCCAACGCCGGTTTCGACTTCTTCATCCTGGACAACGAACACGGCATGTTTGACACGGAAACCACGGAAACCCTGTGCCGCGTGGCGGTCGCCCAGGGCATCACGCCCATTGTACGTATCGCGGACCATACCTACACGTGGGTTGCCAAATCCCTGGATGCTGGTGGCCAAGGCCTGCTGATCCCCCGGGTCAGCCATGTGGCCCAGGTGCAGCAAATCGTGGACATGATGAAGTTCCCGCCCGTGGGCCAGCGCGGCAACGCGCTCAGCCGGGCCTATGTGGGCTACGGGGCTGCGGATGTATCGGCCGTCATGGCGCAGGCCAATGCGCAGAGCATGCTGATCGCGCAAATCGAGACGAAGGCAGCCTTTGACGTCCGCGCCGAAATCGCCGCCCTGCCCCAGGTCGATTCCCTGTTCATAGGCCCCAACGATCTGTCCATCTCCCTGGGGCATCCGGGTGAACTTGACCATGCTGTGGTCAAGGACGCGATTCTGCGGACACGCGACACGTGTGTGCAATACGGCAAGATTCCGGGCATTCAGATGAACACCCCGGAATCGGCCTGTTACTGGGCTGCGGAAGGCTTCCGCCTGATGAGCGCCGGCTCCGATGTGGGCCTTGTGCAGAATGGGGGCCGGAATCTGGTCACCCAACTGCAGGCCGTGTTCCAGGACAGCCAGACATAGGACAGGAACCCGCCATTGACGTCCGCCTTGCCCTCGGGCACCGCCGGAACACCCCCGATGGGGTCAGGCAACACTCGGGAAGTTCGCGGGACAACGCGCAGGGCTTGGGGCCCGCACCGGTGGGCCTTTTGCGTACCTGCACCCTGCCTGCACCCTGGTCCCCGCCAGGCTTGAACAGGGCTCCCTGCCGAACATAGTAGGGAATGGGCCCAGATTCGTTTCGGGAGGACTGCAACGTGAACTGTTTCCAGCTTCAGAGGATAGTGGCATTTGCGACCTCCGTACTGCTCGCCACCATGGTCTTGGCCGCGTGCACCGGTGCAGCTCCGGCCCCGCCGGAGGATACGCCCAGGGCCACAGCTACGGCCGTGACGGCGGACGAAAACGGCAGCCAGGAGGCCGACACGCCCCCAGCCAGTGAAACACCACCGGACTCCGTCCAGGATACCGACGCCACCCAGGACCAACCCCCATCGGACCTGGACGATATCGCCGGTATCGCAAATGCCGCCAACACCTTCCTCGGCCTGCTGGATGAACCACAACGATCGGTGGCCGTACTACCCTTTGACGATGCCCGACGGGCCAACTGGTCCAATTTGCCTGCCGGCGCCTTGCGCTTTGATCGCAACGGCGTCCGTATTGGGGACCTTGACAAGTGCGCAGACGGCTGCCATGATGGATTTCCTGGCAACGGGTCTGAGCCATGATGGCCTCCATACGGTCATGGCGGTGGTGGGAGCGGAAGCCATTCTGGCCGCATCGCCACGGGCCGGGCAGACGGGGTGGAGCGAGGACAATTACTGGCTCGCCTTTTTTGGCCCGCCCTTAACCACCGAACCCTGGGGCTGGCAATTCGGGGGGCATCATCTTGCCGTCAACATGACGATTGAGGTGGACCACATCACGATGTCCCCCACCTTCATTGGGATCGAACCCGTAACCTACGAAACGGATGCCGGTACCGTAGCGCCCCTCGCCGCGGAACTGGAAGCAGGCCTTGCCCTCATCAATGCACTGGAGACCCCGGTGCAAGCCCAGGCGATGCTCCCTGCCCGCCCGCGCCGGATCCTGACAGGTGCCGGGCAGGACGGGGTAATTCCGGCCCTGGAGGGTGCCCGGGTAGCGGCATGGAACCGGGACCAGCAACAGGCTTTGCGGGAAACAGCCGCTCTCTGGGTCAACATGCTGCCCGCCCATAGCGCCAGCCTCAGGTTGGCGGAAATCGAGTCCCATTGGCCGGACACCTATTTTGCCTGGCACGGTCCCACCGACGGCACAGGGTCCATCTATTATCGGATCCAGGGCCCCACCCTCATCATTGAATTCTCAGTCCAGGGCGCCCTGGGACACGAGGACGGCCACTATCACACCATCTACCGTGACCCGACCAACGAATACGGTCAGGAATAGCCGGGCAGCACACCGCAGGCCCGGGCGCCGGCCCTGGATGACAGGCCGTTCCGCGGATTCACGTGCCGGGTGACAGCCTGCATGGGCCATCACGCCCTGCCGTATGTCTATGCGTCGGTAACGCACCCCTCGGAGGCCGAAGCGACGGTTTTCATGTACTTGAAGAGCACCCCTGCCGTATAGTTGGGGGTCGGCGGTTGCCAGCGGCGGCGGCGGGCTTCCAGTTCGGCATCGCTGACATCCACTTGCAGTACATTGTGGGTCGCATCAATGGTAATGGTATCCCCTTCCTCCACCAGGGCCAGGTTGCCCCCGGTGTAGGCCTCGGGCGTGATATGCCCTACCACAAAGCCGTGGGTACCACCTGAGAAGCGACCGTCGGTAATCAGGGCCACCTTGTCTCCCAGACCGACCCCCATGATGGCGGAGGTAATGGAAAGCATCTCCCGCATGCCGGGTCCCCCCTGGGGACCTTCAAAGCGAATCACCACCACGTGGCCCGCGGCCACATCTCCGCCCTCAATGCCCTTGAGGCATTCCTCTTCCGAGTCGTAAACCTTGGCGGGACCGGTAAAGACCCGTCCTTCCTTGCCTGTAATCTTGGCCACAGCCCCTTCGGTGGCCAGATTGCCGTACAGGATCTGCAGATGTCCCTGGGGACTGATGGGACTGGAAATCAGGTTGACTATGGTCTGGCCTGCCTCCAGATCCGCGGCGTCTGCCAGGTTTTCGCCCAACGTGCGTCCAGTCACGGTCAGACAATCCCCGTCCAGCAAGCCCTCGGCGAGCAGCATTTTCTGGACCGCGGGCACGCCGCCTATCTCATACAGATCCTCCATCACATACTGGCCACTGGGCTTCAGGTCGGCCAGCAGCGGCGTGCGATCGGAGATGGTCTGGAAATCGTCAATGGTCAGGGGCACTTCCGCGGCCCGGGCCATGGCAATGAGATGCAGCACGGCATTGGTGGAACCGCCCAGCGCCATGACCACCGTTATGGCATTCTCGAACGCCTGGCGGGTCATGATGTCCCGGGGCTTGATGTCCTCTTCCAGCAGCAGACGGATGGCCTGGCCTACACTTTGCGTCTCCCTCTGCTTGCTCTCCGCCGTGGCCGGGAAGGAGGAACTGCCGGGCAGGGACATACCCAGGGTTTCGATCGCGGAGGCCATGGTGTTGGCGGTATACATGCCGCCGCACGCGCCGGCCCCGGGACAGGCGTGGCGCAACACGTCCTGCAGTTCGTCTTCCGTGATGTCCTGGGCAAGCCATTGGCCATAGGCCTCAAACGCGGAGACGATATCCAGTTTGCGGTCACCCAGGAAACCGGGACGGATCGTTCCTCCGTACACCATCAGGGCCGGCCGATTCACCCGGGCCATCGCCATCAGGCAGCCCGGCATGTTCTTGTCACAGCCGGGGATCGTGACATTGGCATCGTAATACTGGGCCCGCATGACGGTTTCAATGGAATCGGCAATGATGTCCCGGGAAATCAGGGAGCATTTCATGCCTTCCGTGCCCATGGAAATCCCGTCACTGACGCCGATCGTGTGAAAGATCAGCCCCACCAGATCCGCCTCGTTCACGCTGGCCTTGACGTTCTGGGCCAGATCATTCAGATGCATGTTGCAGGGATTGCCTTCCCAGCCCAGGCTGGTAATCCCGACCTGGGCCCTGGTCATGTCTTCATCCGTCAGGCCGACACCATAAAGCATGGCCTGGGAACCAACCTGTGACCGGACCTGGGTCAGGCTTCGGCTGTATCGATTCAGACTTGCCACGGCCACGGAGCCATTCTGTTCCCTGTTTGCCATTGCCGCTATCCTCGCGTGGGGTGAGTGAGTAGGAAATATTCCAGTGAATCTGTCAGGGCAATCCAGCTGGCTTCAATGATGTTGGCATTCGCGCCTACCGTACTCCAGCTGTCCTCGCCATCGGTGCTCGTGATGAGAACCCGGGTCGTGGCGGCGGTGGCGGCGTGACCGTCCAGGATGCGGACCTTGTAGTCCACCAGGTTTACCCGGGCCACTTCCGGGTAAAACTGCAGCAAGGCTTTGCGCAGCGCCTTGTCCAGGGCATTGACGGGGCCATTTCCGTCGTCCACCTCATGGAACACCTGATCGCCGATCCTGACCTTCACAACCGCCTCGGCCAGGAGGCCACGCCCCTGCCGATGTTCCACCGTGGAGGAAAAATCTATCAGTTCAAACGGGGGCACGTAGTCGTCCCGCAGGCGCCGGAGCAGGAGGGCGACGCTGGCTTCGGCCGCTTCAAAGGCGAAGCCCATGTTCTCCAGTTCCTTGATCTGGCCCAGCACCGCCTGTTCTTCCTCGCGTCCCAGTCCATCCAGGCCGAATTCCTGGCGCTTGACGGCGATGTTGTCCTTGCCGCTCAGTTCGCTGACGAGCACCCGGGTCTGGTTGCCCACCCGCGCCGGATCCACATGCTGGTAGGCATCGGCCGTCTTGGTGACCGCATTGACATGGGTTCCTCCCTTGTGAGCAAACGCACTCTTGCCCACATAGGGCTGATCCGAAGCCGGATTCATGTTGGCCAATTCACTGACATGATGACTGACTTCGGTCAGGCGCGCCAGATTCTGGGGCGTGAGCACTTCCCGGTCCATCTTGATCTGCAGATTGGCCAGGACGGCCACCAGATCGGCATTGCCACACCGTTCGCCGTACCCGTTGATCGTGCCCTGCACGTGCACGGCCCCCTGGCGCACCGCTTCCAGGGTGTTGGCCACCCCCAGGGCACTGTCATTGTGGGCATGAATTCCAATCTGGAAGGGATCCCGGGGATGGGCTTTGCCGTTGGTCGCCGCCCGCAAGCCAAAATGGTCCCTGATACCCTGGATCGCTTCGGCGATTTCCCAGGGCATCCGTCCGCCGTTGGTGTCGCACAGCACCACCAGGCGACTGCCGTGGGTCACGGCCGCTTCCAGGGTAGCCAGGGCGTATTCCGCATCGGCAAAGTACCCGTCAAAGAAATGTTCCGCGTCGTAGATGACTTCGCGTCCTGCCGCGGTGATGAACTCCACGGTGTCCCCGATCATCCGCAGGTTCTCCTGCATGTCGGTGCGCAGGACTTCCCTTACCTGCAGTTCGGACGATTTGCCGAACACGGTCACCACGGATGTCTGGGCTTCCAGCAGGAGCCGCACCTGGGGATCCTGGTCGGTGGCTACGTTCTTGCGCCGCGTGGAGCCAAAGGCGGAAATCCGGGCATGCTGCAGGTGCAAATCCTCCGCCGCCTGCCGGAAGAACTCCATGTCCTTGGGATTGGATCCGGGCCATCCAGCCTTCGATGTAATCCACGCCCAGGGAATCCAGCAACTGGGCGATCTGAATCTTGTCATTCACACTCAACGAGATACCTTCGCCCTGGGTGCCATCACGCAGGGTGGTGTCATAGATCTGCATTGCGGGAGTCCAAGTCTTCTGAAAATCCAATAGGCGGGTGGGGCAACGTCGGTAACCGACGCTAACCGGTGCCTGCCAGGCCCGCTGCCAGGCCCTTGACCGAAAGATTCAGGGCACTTTCCAGCCAGTCCCTTTCGGCCATGTCGAGTTGGTCGCCCTGGGTGCGCAGGCGTCGCAACAGGGCAATCTGCATGAAGTTCAGGGGATCGATGTAGGGATTGCGCAACTGAATCGAACGATACAGCCAGCTGTCTTCGTCACCGATCTGTTCCCGGTCCATGACCAGCAGAATGGCCTGGACCGTCAGCTGGAATTCGGCGGCAATGGCATCATACGTCGCCTGGTGGTCATCCTGCGAGAGTTCGGTATATTGCCGGGCCATAACGAGATCGGTCTTCCACAGTGCCGTCTGCACATTTTCCATCATGATTCGGAAGAATTCCCAATCCCGGTACATTTCCTGCAGGACCGCGATGCGCTCGGCATGGGTGCCCTGGGCGGTCCATTGCATGATCGCCGACCCCACCCCGAACCAGTTGGTCAGATTGACCCGGCTCTGGGCCCAGGCAAACACCCAGGGAATGGCCCGCAGGTCCCCTACGCCTTCTGTCTGGCGGCGTTTGGCCGGCCGGGATCCAATATTGAGCCTGGCGATCGTGTCTACGGGGGTGGTTTCCATGAAGTAGCGGATCAGGGCAGGCTGGTTTACGAAGGTCTGGTAGGCCTGGTTCGCTATCGCCCCCAATTCCTCCATCACCGGTGTCCAGGCCTGCGTCAGGGTGGGATACACGGGTTGATCGCTGTTCAGCATTACGGCACTGACGAGCTGTTCCATGTGATGACGCGCAATCGTCCGCTGCGCGTAATTGGTACTGATCACCTCACCCTGTTCGGTCATCTTGATGCGGCCCCGGATGGTATTGGGGGGCTGGGTGGCGATGGAGCGGACCAGACTGCCCCCGCCCCGGCTCACGGATCCTCCGCGCCCATGGAACAGGGTCACCCTGACGCCCAGCTCACTGCAGGCGTCCAGGATACGGGTTTGGGCCTTGTACAGGGACCAGGTAGCACTCAGGTAGCCGCCATCCTTGTTGGAATCACTGTAGCCAATCATGATGTGCTGGTGATTGCCCCGCAACGCCAGGTGTCGCTGATAGACAGGAATCTGCAGCAGGCGCCGCATGATGGCGGGGGCTCCCAGGAGATCCTCGATCGATTCGAACAGCGGCACGACGTCAATCTTCCCCAACAGCGCAGCATCCTTGGCCAGCAACAACACCTCCAGCAGCTGGCTTACGGATTCGGTCATGCTGACAATGTAGGATTCGATCGCACGTTCGCCCAGCAGCTCCTTGGCCTGGCGAATGGTGCGGAATACCTGCACCGTCTCATTGGTATCGTCCGTAAACGTCAGCTCCGATGTCAGCGGCCGGTTGGTGGCAATCTCGGCCTCCAGCATCTGAATCCGGTCCTCTTCCTCCAGGGCCTGCCAGCGAAACTCGTCGTGGCTGAAGTGGCCGAAGATTTCGGCCAGGGCCTGTGTGTGGCGCTCCGCATGCTGGCGAATGTCAAGCGTCACAAAGTGCAGCCCGAAAACCTTGACACAGTGAATCAGGCGGGCCAGACGGCCATCGGCCAACAGATCGCCTCGGCAGGCCCGCAGGCTCTGGTCCACCGCTTCCAGATCAGCGGCCAGATCCTCCGCCCGGGTATATACCATGGGGCCCGGCAAAGCCCCTTCCCAGAGGTGACGGGCATGATCCCGGGTGACCTCCAGTTTGCGGCGGATGATGGTAAACATCTGCCGATAGGGTTCCATCCGGAGCCGGGTGAGCGGTTCACATTCGTGAGGGGGCAGCGGGATGGTGATCATGTTGAGCCAGGTCAGGAACTCTTCCGTGAATTCGGCATGCTGCAGGGACATGCTCAAATGGGCGTACAGGACATTGACTTCGCTGATGTAAAGATCCAGCAGTCTGACCTGCTGTTCCACCAGGGTCCTCCGGGTCACTTCGTGGGTCACGTAAGGATTGCCGTCCCTGTCTCCGCCAATCCAGGAACCGTAGCGGAAGAACATGGGCAAATCGGTACCTACACCGGGGTAAAAGCGCCGCACCTGATCCTGCAGTTCCCGGTACACCCGGGGCAAGAGCTCAAAGACCGTGGTGGACATATAGTAGAGACCGTGCCGCACTTCGTCCATGACGGTGGGTTGCCGGTCCCGGTTTTCGTCCGTCTGCCACAGGGACAGGATGTTTTCCCGGATCACGCGCAGGCGATCCGCTTCTTCGTCCGGACTGTAGCCAATCAGGTCCAGCTCGTTCAGGATGTTGGAGATCTCCCGCAACTTGAAGAGCACCGTCCGCCGATTGGCTTCGGTGGGATGCGCCGTAAAGACGGGCATGACGGAAAGCACCGCCAGCAGTTCCTCCATCTGCTGGGCGGTAAAGCCCTGCTGGTAAAGCCAGTGTACGGCGAAGGCAATGTTTTCCCGCATGGGTACCCGTTGCTGCTGGGCCACACGGGCCCGGCGCCGCAACACACGTACGCGCTGTTGGGCTTCGGCGATATTCACGAGCTGAAAATACAGGGTAAAGGACTTGAGAATGGCCAGCATGCGCGGCATGTCGTCAATCAGCCCGTCAAT
>CAXXOQ010000110.1:0-6899 GCA_963664185.2 Caldilineaceae bacterium
ATGTGCTACATCGCGTAGCGTGTCAAACCTTCCGAGAAAGGCAGATGCATCCGCTCCGTGTCCCCTCATTACTGCGCACCTGCTGCAAAGGCAGTTCAAAGGGTTCATGAGCCCAATGCCCTGTAGCCACGTCAAATACCCCCAGTTCCCAGCAGGCACAGGCCGTGATACTCCGTTGGTGCGTATCGATATTCAGCCCCATCACCATGATGGCCTGTCCCTTGCGCACCATGGCCAAGCCATACTGCCGGTACAGGGCCTGACGCACGGCGGTCTCGGCATCTCCATTCACCTGCAGTTCCAGCACAAGCAAATGGGGATCGACAGTCCACCAGAATGTTGCCCCGTCCCAGGTGACGGGCCGGGGTCTCCACATATACGACAGATTCCAGCAGATTCAGCCAGTTGGAGAACAAAGCCTGATAATGAACTTCATAGTCCCGGAGGTTCTGCCAGGGTGCCTGGACATGCGGCACAGGGGAAAGATCGGCGGGACCGTGCAGTGGATAGGGCATCGCCTGCAACTGGCGATTCAGGCAAAGGGCCAGATCATGGGGCGATGGATGCCGGACTGCCTCGTCCAGGGCGCGTAGCCCATCCCTGTTGTGCAACAGGTCCGCGGTTGTGGTCTCTACCACCCAATCGGTCAGGGCCGCAAGGAAGGTCATGGTCACCGTCAGAGTTGGGAAAATCCAGACAGTCGGTACGTTGTCCCTGGGGATCCCGCGTCACCCTGCGCGTCAGATAGCCTGTCTGGTACATCAGGGCTACGGCCTGGGGTCGGGCAATGTCATAGTTTAGGCGTTTCCACCTCATCCGGTGCCTGGCAAAGCAGAGCCTGCGCGGCCCGGCCACGCCTTTTGCAGCAACGGAAAGAGCAGGCGGGGATGACCTGATTCGGCCCCACAGGTTGGGAAATCCTGCCTCGCGCAAATCATCCGCGCGCCGGGGATTGTGCAATTGCTGCAAACACCCCAGAAGGGACCAGGGGTTATAAACCACCGTACCGCTACGGGCAAATCGATAGCCGTGGTAATGGGTGGCCAAGGCCTTCTGCAATTGGTCCAGGGACCATTGCAGGTTACAGGCCCCACGAACCAGGTAGGGATACAGAACACCGGTCTCTGCCCACAGGTCGGACTCGGTGAAACCCAGCAGATCGCTGAAATCCGGATCAAACGAAATATCCGTCAGATGATTGGCACCCGAGAACAGGCCCGTGCGGGCAAACCGGGTGATGCCGGTGATGAAAGTGCGGTGGATATGGCGTGCATTGTCCTTCAGAACCCCGTAGAACCCGCGCAGCATATCCAGCATGGCCGGCAATACGGCGGCATGGTTCGGGTCCAGATTGGCCGTGAGAGGGGTGTCATATTCGTCCACCAGCACGACTACGGGTTGGGGCCGGGCATGAATCCGGATCAGGTCATGCAGTTGTTGCCTGGGTTCCCGCATGCTTGCCCCTTCCGCCAGTGCACTCAGGGGCTGACCGGTCTGCAGGGAAGCCAGATACTGCTGCAATTGGCCACGGAAGGTAGCGGTATCATGCACATCCCGGAATTGTCCCATGTCCAGACGGATGACCGGGTACGACTGTGTCCCAGTTCCACCGATCATGGATCCAGGTGTCCCGGAATACGTCCTGCCGCCCCTGGAACAGGGCTTCCAGCGTGGAGATCAGAAGGGTCTTGCCGAAGCGGCGCGGACGCACCAGAAAGAGAATGAGGGCTGACAAAACGGGAGTTGTGGCGGTCAACCAGGGCTGAGATATGTTCCGTCTTGTCCACATAGGCCAACTTCACTTCCCGGTGCAGCTGGGCGAAATCATCTTCCCCAATAGGCAGGAGGTCGGCGGGACATCATGGGCAGGCCCACCCCAAAGCTACAGGTTCCTGGTCAGACCATGAACAGGAGTTCAGGCAGCCATGCCTGCGAGGGCAAGGGTTTGCCGTACTTCGTGCAGGACGGGACGCCAGGCACAACCGGGCTGTGGCCAAACCGATCACCGCCATCAGCCAGAGCACCAGAGATGCTGACCGCCCAATCCTGTATCCGAAAGAGACAGGCGCTGGCGAGAGGCTCCGGTCCCTGACACACAGGGATTCTTGCCACATGGCCAGACGTGTCTCTCCGTATCAGAGGCCGCACTCGTGAGGGAGGCGAGTCAACAGGAAGGGTCGATCGATCCTGCCTTGTCCGGTCTTATCCCGGGCCCTGATCAGCGCAGCAGGCCACCAGAACCATCACCGCGCCCCCGGCCACCATGCACGAGCCGCACCTGATCACTCCGTGCGGGTCAGAGACAGCAATGTCTGGCCCTCGGGTTGAAAAATGTAACTCATTTGGCCATCGGGCCACCTGACATCCAGTCGGTGCAGGTCCGTGCCTTCCGGAAAACCGAAGTGCAGGCGGGCCGGTTCTCCCGTGAGATAGCCACTGTTGGAACGTACCTCCCGTACCAGCAACCCTACATCGGTCCAAAGGGAAACCGTGGCGCCAAGAGCCCGCGTATTGCCACTGTCGGGCCAGAACAGATCCACTTCCAGGCCCTGTCCGCCGCAAAGTTGATTCTCATAGACCACCGCCGGGGCCAGCAGATTGTTGATCACGACATCCAGATCGCCGTCCAGGTCCAGGTCGGCCAATCCCATGCTGCGCCCGCCATCCAGGGAATTCAGGCCCCAGTCTTCCATCCACTCAAACCCCTCGTCACCGGTATTGCGGAATACCAGATTCTCTTCCACCAGTTCCGCGTCGGGCAGATGGGAAAACATTTCCTCGGAATGCATACCGTTGACAACATAAAGATCCAGGAGGCCATCATTGTCCAGGTCGCCAAACTGGGCAGACCAGGTCCAGCCGGTGCTGGCCAGGTCAAAAGCGTCTGCCCTGTCTTCAAAATCGCCCGTGGCGGACTGGACCTGCAGGACATTGTGCATGACCTGTCCTCCGGTCACCTCAAAGTCCATCTTTTCCATGAGGGGCATCCAGGCGGCCATCGTCTCTTCATCCGTCTTGAAAGGCTTCATGTCGGCCGCAAATAGCTCCATGGTGCCGTCGTTGTCCAGATCACCTGGGGCGAAACTCATGGTATTGCGTGTCACTTCCGGGAACACACGCGTCTCCTGCCAGCCCTCGGTGGATTGGACAAACACCTGGTCCGGCAATTCAAAGTCATGCCCCACCAGGATGTCCATCCGTTCATCCCCGTTGAAGTCAGCCAACAGAATGGCCAGGGCATGGGCCCCTATGGCCAGTTGCTCCTTGGTGAACTCCCCCGACAATCCCGTCTGGGACATGATATACGTACCGCCGGTGGGCAGGAAGGCATTGTTGGCCTCCATGATCGGCTCTGCATCGTAGGTCGCCAGAACGGCGTCCAGATCGCCATCCAGGTCCAGATCGGCCCAAGCCATGCTGTAGGTCTTGTTGGTGAAAAGGGAGAGCACCTGACGTTCAAACGTGCGTTCGCCGTCAGGTCCCGGCACATTGTAATAGGCCACAGGCACAAAACGGCGCAGGGCAAATGACAGATCCAGCCAGCCATCGCCATCGATGTCGATGATACTGACATTGCGGGTACCCTTCGCAGGCAATTCCACTTTCTGGAACTGCCAATCGCCTTCGTTCCAGAATACGGCATTCTGGGCATCCAAATTGCCGAAAACAAGATCCAGCAGGCCGTCCTGATTGAGATCATTGATGCCCAGTCCTGACCCGTTGCTGCCAAACATGCGCACAGGCCATTCCTGGACATAGGTTGTGAAATCCAGGGGATGGGCCACAAACTGGCCTGAACAGGGACCCGCCTGCAGAAGCCTGGACTCCATTTGCGGAGCTGCCCCCGGGCCCGAGGCAAGGGGCGCGGCACATCCCGAAAGCAGCAATGACAACAGAACGATCAGGAGCCCCATGCGAGCAAGGGACCTTGCGGGTATGGGTCAGGAAAGCAGAAAGTAACGAGTTCACGACATCAACTCCATTGAATGACGGCCCCCCGTGAGTTCCGGTATGGTCTTGCCATCAATGGCCCGGAACAGATCGGGAGAATCGGATGCATCAACGACATGGCTTATGGTCTTCTCCCAGGGGGAGCGCACCTGAGGCAATATTGCGCAGGACCGCATCCCGGCAAGGTTTCAGACCATCATTACAGGGAAAGAAGGCAGTGAGTTGCTTCTGGTGAGGTACCATGAAGTCAAAGGATACCGGTGCACTGCCCAGATTCCCCAGATACACGAATTTGCCGAAGGTGCGACACAGCCTGAAAGCAGAATCCAGATTGCGGGGCATGCCCGTGGCTTCAAACACAACATCCCCCCCTTCTGCCTGGATTGCCTGAAGCGCCATCACGGGATCCTGCGTACGGCCATCAATGATATGGTCAATGCCCAGATCCCTGGCCAGTTGCATACGGACCGGGTCCAGTTCGATGCCCACCACAATAGCACCCCGCAGGCGTGCGGCCAACATGGCACCGGTGCCTATGAGTCCCAATCCTTGCATTACGACCAGATCATTCATTTGGATGCCGGCCATATTGACGGCGTTATAGCCCACCGAAGGCATGACAAACATGCTGCCGGCACTGGGGGATACCCCCGCGGGCAACAGTTCTATCTCACTGTCCTGCGGGACAACTGCCATGCTGGCATGCGTACCCGAGCAGGAATTGACGGCTTGGTCCTGCCAGGTAAAGGGAATGAAATTCCGCCGGTAATACACCACATCCCCTACCTGAAACCGGTGCACAGCGGAGCCAATCTCGACCACTTTGCCTGTGGCCTGATAGCCCGTGCATACGGGAAAAGGACCCCAGTCCAGATAGCCCTGGATAACCATGAATTCCGTGCCCACACTGACCCCCGAAAAGAGGGTCTGGATCCGGACCTTCGTCGGGCTCGAGATCAGGGGCGGGAAAGGATTCCAGCGCGAACTTGCGATCCTGGGTGGCAATCAGAGCCTGAACAGTCATGGCATTCTCTCAGATATGGGCAAGGAAAACAGAAAGTGATGTGGATGGGCCATCCGGTCAGCCCTTCAGACCGGTCAGCGTAATCCCTTCGATGAAATAGCCCTGCGCAAAGAAGAACACAATCAGGATTGGTACCAGGGCTACCGTAGCTCCCACCATCAGCAAATTCCAGTACACCGTATATTGGCCCAGGAAATAGGCCAGGCCCAGGGGCAGCGTCTTCATCTCCAGCGAGTTGACGATCAGCAGCGGCCACAGGAAATTGTTCCAGCTCCACATGAAGACAAAAATGCCCAGGGTGGCCAGGGCCGGCTTGGACAGGGGCATCATGATATTCCAGTAGATGCGCCAGTAGCTGCAACCATCGATCTTGGCCGCATCTTCCAGTTCGGTGGGAATGGACTTGAAGAACTGCCGGAGCAGAAACGTACCATAGGGACTGAAGATCAGGGGAATGGTCAATCCCATGTAGGAATCGATCCACCCCAGTTCACTGACCAGCACGAACAGCGGGATCATGATGACCTGGAACGGAATCATCAGGGTGGCGAGATACAGCACGAACAGCTTTTCGCGGGCCGGGAAGCGGAGCCGGGCAAAGGCATAGGCCCCCAGCGAACAGGTCAGCAGCTGGCAGACGGTCAGCACGATGGACACCAGGCCGCTGTTGAGGAAAAAACGGTCGAAGGGCAAGGCCTGCAGGGTGGTGGTGTAATTGCTCCAGGCCACCGGACTGGGAATCCAGATAGGCGGAAACTTGTAGGCCTGCATTGTCATTCTTGAGGGATGTGGAAAGCATCCACAGGAAGGGAATGATCATGCCTACCGCGCCGACCACCAGCAATACATAGGCGGTCAACTGCCGCCACAGGAGATGGCCGGGTATCCGGCGGGCCGAAGCCGCCATGTCCGGATGGGAAGTGGTTTCCCGGCGGATGCACCAGGACGGTGTCACTCATAGAACACCCATCGGTCCTGCAAGCGCCATTGCACCAGCGTCACCGCCAGGATCATGGGCAAACAGCGCCCAGGCCACGGATGAGGCATAGCCCATCTTGTGCCACTGGAAGCCGTTCTCGTAGATATAGTAGACCGTCGTCACCGTGGAGCGGACCGGTCCGCCCTGCGTCATGATGTAGGCCTGTTCAAAGACCTGAAACGAGCCGATGATCGACATGATGAGCACAAAGAATGTGGTCGGGGTCAGCAGAGGCAGCGTAATGCGCCAGAACTGCCGTTGGCTGGAGGGCCCCCATCAATCTCGGCAGCTTCGTACAGGTGCCGCGGAATGCCCTGCAGGCCCGCCAGAAACAGCACCATGTTGTACCCCATGCTTTTCCATACGCTCATGAAAATGATGGCGGGCATCGCCCACACCGGGCTTTGCAGCCAATCCGGAGCGGTGAGAGGCAGATGCAAGGCCGCAAAGGTCCGGTTCAGCATGAAATTCAGGATGCCCGAAGTCGGATTGTACATCCAGCGCCACATCAGGGCCACGGCCACCATGGAAGACACCACGGGAATGAAATACACCGTCCGGAAAAAACGGATGCCCTTGATCGGCTGGTTGAGGGCCAGGGCCAGGGCCAGGGACAGCACGATCCCCAAAGGCACACTGCCCCCCAGATAATAGAACGTGGCCTTCAGGCTGCGCCAGAACTGTTCATCCTGCAGCAGGGCCAGGTAATTGTGCAGGCCCTTGAATTCGGGGTGGGGGTCAACAGATTCCACTTCAGCAGGGAGAAGCCCAGCGAAGAGAGCAGGGGACCAATCATGAACACCACAAAGCCAATCACGTTGGGCAGCAGGAACAGGAACGCCGCCCGCATTTCGCGCCGGCGGGCGGGATTGGTGTACTCCGGACCCAGCAAGCCCAGAGAAAAACGGGACGCAGAAGTCGCCACAGTCGGAATCCGTCAGGTGT
>CAXXOQ010000111.1:0-8747 GCA_963664185.2 Caldilineaceae bacterium
GGCACCGCGAGTCGCGTTCCGGTTACACACCGTTGCCAGAGTCTTGGGACCGATCCCCAATCCGACGCAGGATGTGTCCGGCGATTTCCGCAATCGTCCGATCTACGGCCGTATTGCGGTCGTCCAGCTGTGCATAGGCAATGCAGGCCTTAAGCCCAGGGATGGGTCTGCCATCGAGGACAACAGACTGCGCCAGGCTTGCGCCGTCCAGGCGCCACGCAATGACGAACATCACATCAAACCCGGCGTGTCCCTGGCCCCTGTAATCGCTGAACAAGCAGGTGTGCTTCAACTCCAATGGCCTGTCCGGGCTCAATTGCAACCCGTCCGCAACGATGTACTGTGATTTTGTCTGTTCCCAATGCGAGGCTTCCAGCAGGGACGGGGACTGGGTTTGCCTGGCGATGAAATGCACATGGGAGCTCCGACGGACAGAGCGAAACAGCACGGCCAAAGGTTCCAGCACCGACGCCAATCCCTCCAGTGTGGGACGTATGTATCTTGCGTACACCGAGTCCAAAGCCTTGACATCGGAAACGTCGGGCACCAAGCCCTTGTTGTCCTCTACGAAGGCAGTGATTTCATGTTGGACTGCCAGCATTTCCAGGGTTCCTTCCAGATCCGCCAGCGTTATCACTTCGCCGTCACTCCGTGACTGGCGACCTGTACCACCGTAGACGACGGTTTTCGAGGTTATGTTGGGCACCAGATGGGCCACCCGGTGCAGCGAGCGGAAATACTCTGAACTGATGGTGGCGCCCGACTTGACTTCAAAGGCGGCAATGCCGCGTGCGGTGACATAAAACAGATCACACGCCAAACCTCTCGCATCGCGGAAAAAGGAGAGATTGGGCTGGTTGCCCCGGTTGAAGCGATGCTTGAGCACCTCCGCTATCACGGCATTTTCAAAAAGCGCACCGCGCAGCGGATGGGTGGCAATCTGCGCGGCGTTTTCGATGCCCAGCAGATAGGCGGCCAATCCCACATCACAGAAATAGAACTTGGGCGACTTGACCAGGCGCTTGCGGATATGGGCATGGTAAGGGAGCAGCGGGAAAATGATGTAGCTGGCCTCCAGCACCGTGAGCCATGCCCGCGCTGTCGTGTGGGATACACCGGTGTCTGCCCCCAACGCGCTGAGATTGACCAGCTGGCCCACGCGTCCCGCGCATAGCCGGACAAAGCGGCGGAAATTGGACAGGTTGCGTATCGCGCCCAGCCGACGTACGTCACGCTCGACGTAGGTCTCAAAGTAATCGGCCAGAGCCTGCGTGGGATTGAGTTCCTGATCGATGATGCGCGGATAGAAGCCTGTATAGAGAATATCATCCATGGCGTCACTGGCCCCCGCCCGTTGGCGTTCCGTCAGGGAGAAGGGCAGCAAGCGCAGCAACGCCGTTCGGCCCGCCAACGATTGACTGATCGCACCAGAGAGCCGGAACTGCTCACTGCCGGTCAGGACGAACAAGCCATTCCGCCCTTTCTCATCGGCGATCACCTGGAGATAGGACATGAGCGCAGGTACGTGTCGCACCTCATCCATGATGGCACCATCATTGAACCGGGCCAGAAATCCCCTGGGATCGGACTCGGCGAAATCCCTCTGATCCGGGGCTTCCAGGTTGACGTAATCCAGGTCCGGGAAAGTGGCCCGACAAAGCGTCGTTTTGCCGGACTGCCGCGGCCCGGTCACCGTGACCAAAGGATACAGCTGAAACAGCGTGGCCAGACACCGGGTGATTTCACGCTCTAGCATGATATCCCGTCACTTGCTGCACAATCTGAAAGTACTACTTTCAGATTGTGCAGCAAAATAGGACTCTTTCCCACCCAGGCATTGTGTCAGGCAACCGCAGCTGTTCCATCCTTTTTCCGCATGGACACCCAATGCACGGCCCTGTGGCATGGAACGCAGTAGGCGTGGCCGTTGGATGGCCCTGCCAAGTTCACCCTGCATTACTTGGCGGATCCAGGCAATCTTTGAGGACATGCGAGATTGTCCCCACTGCAAGAGCAGCACCACCTGCAGGATGGCTTCACGATTGCCGCCAACATCCAGGGAGGCAGCACCCCGTATGGTTGGCTGTACCGGTAGGAGGGCCCCTGGATCTGTGTGGTCAAGAAGGGGACCAACTGGCATGAAATCTCGGCATCGACAGGCCCCAATATTCCCATGGATGCCATAGCCGCAAGCACCCAAGCCCGTGGGGGAGCCTCTCCACGGCAAAAAATGCGGTTGATCGGTGATACAAAGGGTGCAGCGGGCTATCTGTTTTTCCGCCGTGCCGTAGTCTACGCGTATATCGTGCTGGCGCCATGACCAAGCCAACCGAATCAGACAAATCCCGGGATGCCGGCGCCAAGGTGCAGGGGATTGGAGGTATCAGCTCCACTTGTAGCGCGCGGGCTGATCCGGGGGCAACTGGTCCAGTTCCGACAGGCTGTGTCCATCGGCCTTGAGGCCGGCCCGTTCAATAATCAGCTGGGCCAATTCAGGCCGGAAAGACGTGTCTTCCCGTTGCAGGGTGCCAGGGTCCAGTTCGTCTTCCGCGTTGTGATATATCTGCAGATATACATTTTCATAGGTGGGATCGAAGCGGCGGACCCAGATATCCATGCGCTGGATGTGGGACCATTGCCAAACCTTGGTCATGGCCCACAGGCGGAAAGGATTGCGGATTACCAGCGCATCCTCGCGCACGATCAGCAATTCGTTGGCTTCCAGCAGATTGGTGTACAGCAACAGGATGCCCCAGGCAAAGAAAACCCAGGCAATGGCCTCGGCAAAAAACGTGTTGGTCAGGTTCATGGTGAAGGCCAACCCGCCCCCCAGGAGCAAGCCGACCGCGGCCACCATGTCACGCTTGAAGCCGACAAACCGGATTTCCGGCGGCGTGACATCTGCAGGTGTCGCGGATGAAGAGTCCGTTGCAACCGTTTCTGAGGCCATAGGTCAAGAGAAATTCTGAATCTGATCTACAGGAACCATTATATCCAATTCCGGTGAAATCACGCGATTTTGCCGAAATCCCGGCGTTCCCTGTCAGCGTATTCCCCGTCTTGGCATGGGGATGCCATGGAGCATGGGTGCCCGGCACGGCAGAGACTCTGGGCTGACCGCCGGTCTTGCCGGAACTGCCTTACTGACCCCCCTGCACGGAACGACATCGAGCGTACCTTCCAGGACACCAAGCACCAGGCCCTGCCGGTGCGCCCCTGCACCACGGCCCAGCACCTGATCGCTGCCATCCCCCAGGGATTCCGCCAACTGCGGCAACAAATCCGGTGTGATATCTTATGATTTGGACATAGCAGGTACTTTGGGGGGCAGCGAACTGGGCCCGGTGCGTGCCTGGACCTGAATGTTCATTGCAGCCATCCTGCAGGAAGAAGAGATGAAGACCAGCCGCAACCCCTGTGCCGCTTCCCGCTGAAGCGTACCATCCAGCCAAGGGAGGAGTGTCATGAATGCGAACAAGCCAGGTCTGACGTTGCGTTATCTTTGGCTGGCCCTGGGGCTGGTTGTACTGCTGTCGTTCGGTATGCTGCTGTATTTTGGGGGTGAGATCTATCAGTTGGCACCCCCCATCCCGGAACGCGTCGTTACGAGTTCCGGGGATCTGTTGTTCACCGGAGACGACATTTGGGCGGGCCAGGATATTTGGCGCTCCATCGGCGGCCAGGAACTGGGTTCGATCTGGGGACACGGAGCCTACACGGCCCCGGACTGGACGGCGGACTGGCTGCACCGGGAAGGGCAATGGTTACTGCATACCTGGGCCGTGGCCGAGGGCGCGGACTCCTATGCGGATCTGGAGGCAGGGCCACAGGCGGTTCTGCGCACGCAATTGCAAGCGGAAATGCGGACCAACACGTATGATCCGGCAACACAGACCATAGTGCTGTCTCCGGTACGGGCGCAGGCGATAAGGGCAGTCCAGGCGCATTACACCCAGCTCTTTGGGCATGCGCCTGAGTTGAACGACCTGCGCGACAGTTACGCCATGCCGCCCGATACCATTGCGTCCCCCGCGGACCGGACCCTCTTCACGGCCTTTCTCTTTTGGGCCAGCTGGGTCTGTATCACCGAAAGGCCTGGACGGGACTACACCTACACCAGCAATTGGCCGCCGGATGAACTGCTGGGCAACCGACCCCCCAGTCACCTCCTGGTGGTGAGCGTGCTGAGCTTTGTCCTGCTACTGGGCGGAATTGGGGCCCTGGCCTGGTTCTATGCGGCGACCCGCGAGTCTTGGGCCAGTGCCCGGATTGCAGTGCCTCAGGATCCCTTTATCCGGATACGGCCTACGCCCTCCATGCGCGCGACTGTCAAGTACTTCTGGCTGGTGGGGTTCCTGCTGGTATTGCAGATGGGATCCGGCATTGTGACCGCCCATTACGGCGTGGAAGGAACAGCCCTGTATGGCTTGCCGGTGGCCCGGTGGCTGCCCTACGCCCTGACCCGGACCTGGCATGTACAGCTGGGTCTTTTCTGGATTGCGACCGCCTGGCTGGCAACCGGTCTTTGTCTGGCACCGCTCCTGACCGGCCATGAACCGCGGTTTCAGCGGTTGGGGGTCAATGTCCTGCTGGGCGCCCTGGTCCTGGTCGTCGTGGGCTCCATGGCGGGCCAAGGGTTGGCCATCCATCAGCAGTGGAGTCCGACCGCCAATTTCTGGGTGGGGCATCAGGGTCTGGAGTATCTGGATCTGGGCCGTTTGTGGCAGATTCTGTTGTTTGGCGGCTTGCTGTTCTGGTTGGGCCTGATGCTCCGCTGTCTCGTACCCGGGCTACGCCGCAGCCAAGGGGTCAACCGGCAGATCCTCCTGATCTTTGCCCTCTCTGTCGCCGCCATCGCCCTGTTCTACGGGGCCGGTCTCCTGGCGGGGCGCGATACCAATCTGGCGATCGCCGAATACTGGCGCTGGTGGGTTGTCCATCTGTGGGTGGAAGGCTTCTTTGAGGTATTCGCCGTTGCGGCGGTGGCCTTTGCCTTCATTCGGCTGGATCTGGTACAGGTCCGCTCGGCGACCATGGCCGTGCTTTTCACCACCATTCTGTACCTGAGCGGCGGGGTGTTGGGCACGTTCCACCATCTCTATTTCACGGGCACGGGGCCAGCCATCATCGCTCTGGGCGGCACGTTCAGCGCCCTGGAGCTGGTGCCTCTCGTCATGATAGGTTACGAAGGCTACGAGAATTGGTCCCTGCACCGCAGTACCTCGTGGTCTGTCCATTACAAGTGGCCGATATTCTTCCTGGTCGCGGTCGCCTTCTGGAATCTGGTGGGGGGCCGGGCTGTTCGGCTTCCTCATCAATCCTCCCATTGCCCTGTATTACATGCAGGGCCTCAATACCACCCCGGTCCATGCCCATGCCGCCCTGTTTGGCGTCTATGGCATGCTGGGTCTGGGCCTGATGTTGCTGAGCCTGCGGATATTGACCGTCCGGCAACAGTGGCGCACCGGTGTCCTGGCTTTTGCCTTCTGGTCCATGAATATTGGTTTGTCGCTGATGATTCTGCTCAGTCTGCTGCCCATTGGCCTGGCGCAGACCTGGGCCAGTGTGGAACACGGCATGTGGTATGCCCGTTCCGCTGCCTTTCTGCAACAGGAGCCGTGGCAGACCTTCCGCTGGCTGCGCGCCATAGGGGACACGATCTTTGCCGCGGGCATGCTGGCCATGGGCTGGTTCGTCGTGGGGCTCCACACCGGTTGGTCCCTGCAGGGCGATCGTCCCGATACAGTAGAGGCAGGGAATGCTCTGGAGGGGGAATCGGTCTTGAAGCCTTCCCGCTGAGTCTTGTTGGGCAACGCCAGGGACAGGAAGTGCCTGACTCTCCCTTCCGATCTCTGGTTTCTGACGTTGTAACTGTGGTCTTGCTGCGTGCCTGCGTTGGCAGACCTGCATAATATTCAAGGTGCTGTGGCGGCGGATGGATTCCGGGACTTCCACCTTAAGGGTGGTGTTGAAGAGCCTGGCAGTTCGTGACGGACAGCAACATATCCTAATGCTACAGACGTAACTGTCTGGAAAACCGTCCCTTCGCGGCGGTGGCAATGCAACACCGGGTCACCCACGGGTGGTGCTGTTGCCAGGCTATCCAGGCCAGGCTGTGCGCCGCCCGCAGGGCCAGGGTCATGCGGCAGTACCCGCCTGGTGGCACAGCGCACTTCCTATACGTCCAGGCCCACGGTGTCCTTGTTCGCCTCGCAACGGCTCTTGACGCACCCACGGGTGCCGGCCACCCGCCCCACGGTGTCCAGAAGGGCCGCCCGCAGGGCATCGGGCGACCACCGCGCCCGGCGCAGCCAGTACGGGATCCCGTCCGGCGTGGTATCCCCGTGGATTTCTGCCAGCGGCCCGTCCATCTTGCATTCCGTGGTGCGCATCAGTTCCTTGACGTAGGTCTGCGCGCGGTCAACGTGCACCTGTCAGGTGCGCCCGGTCTGCGCGGTGACGGTGGGGAGCGAGCGCACCTGACAGGTCCGATGACAGCAGGACACCGGGGCACACATGGGTACCGCCAAGCGGATAGGATGTCTTAAACAGTTACGTCTGTAGCACTAAATTGCAGGGGCAGGCACAAGCAAATCCTGGGCCAAAATCGACCAAAACCGCCTCGGGGGCAATGTCATACAGGGGAGCCAGCAAAGGCATGAAGCCGCGGGGGTCGTAGACACAGTCGTGTTGCGGGGAAGCGTGAAAGCCCATCCGACCGCTGACGACCACAGGCGCGGGCCACAGGTTGACCGCATCGGGCTGGTGCGCACCGCTCGCGTGGGCCGTCTGTACCGCGCCGGAACCCGTGTCATCCAGCAATACATGCACCCGGTTTCCTCCCGAATGATATACACCATGCACCGGCCTGCCGGGCTTGTTGCGGGCCTGCCACAACTGCAGAACACGGATGAAATTGGTGCTGTGACTGCCCCAGCCGGCACTGGGGGGCAACCAGGCCTGAACATCCTCGTCACGCACGGCGCTCTGGGAGGTGCGGGTACAGAATTCCTGTAGCGCCGCGTGGAGGGAATCCCCCTGAATATAGTCTGGCTGTGGCACGATGTTGTCTACGACGGTCAACTCCAGGCTTGCCACCTGTGTCTGCAAGGTTTGTGCGAAGGACGCGGCCGCCAGCTGACTCCCGGCATAAATAACGGGCAGGGGCCCGCACTCGTTCAGGCTGTCTGCCAGTATCCGGGCCATCCGATCCAGCGCCGGATGTACCGATGCGCCTGATGTCATAGCCGCCGCAGGCTACAACCAGGTCCGGTGCGGCCGAGGCAAGATCCCGGCTGCACACAAGGGCATTCAACCTGTGATCGCAGATGGTGACCCCCGTCAGATGGGCTTCCACCGACTGGATCAGGTCTTCCAGCACGGACAGCCACAGGGGTGTCAGGGCCAGGATCCAAATCCGCTGGGGCGGCAGCGGACTCACCGTCAGGAGTACCCGATCCACGGCGTAGGTGGCGGCCTGGGACTGGCTATCGGACGCAGGACTCAAGGCCTGCAATAAATCGTGATCCAGAAACTGGCCCAGAGTCATGGCGGCCCAGCGCACCTTGGGTGTCACAATGGTGGGTTCCACATCAATTTGCAGATCTTCCGTTGATGCGGCGGGGGCCTGTTCATTCAGCCAGGCGATGAGACGCCACTGTCCGGACACCCGGTCGCACAGGCATGCCTTGACATACCTGTGATCAATGCCCACACACAAGAGCGAACCGGCCATAATCCCGTTGCCTCAGGGCACCAACGTCTGCAGCCACTCCAACAGACCGCTGGCCTGTACCCGGCGCAGGGTGTTTTCCAGGAAGGCTGTCAGCAGCGTAATGCGCGATGTGATGAGACGGGCCAATACCATGCCACTGGCCAGCATGAGGAGCGGATGGCCAAAGCGGCCGGTGAACTGCAACAGGGAGACGATGCGGGGAGGGAGATGATGAAGATAACGGGGCTTCACCGTCTGGTGGAGCAGCACGATCAAGGTCAGGAGAAGCGCCACCGGCAACCAATAGGCCGTGGTGACTCCCGTCTGGATCTGGGGCAGCATCGTGCCCTGCCAGAGGCCCACCAGGCCGGTGGCCAGTGCAGCGGCCACGAGAAATGAACTCACCAGCGAGGCCATGCCCTGCAGGCTCCGATCCAGGAAGTGCGCTTCCGCGGTCCGGGAACGCGGGGCAAAGGCCCCCAGGATCAGGATCAGGACGAAAATGACAGGGACCGTATTGCCAGGCGTAAACTGTCCCTGGAGCCAGGGCGTCAGCAGGCGTGGCTGCAGGAGCCGTTGCCAGACCAGAATCAGGATCCAGCCGGTGGTAGCCCCAATCAGTATATGCTGCATCAGGCGCGCGAGCCATTGTTCGCCCCAGATCAGGCTGAACAGGCTCAGGGATACGGCCAGGCCAACCCAGACTCCCGCGGCCTGAATGAAATCGGGAGTCAATCGTGTGGTGATGTCCAAGGCATTACCGGTGGATCACGGAACAGGAGGGTGATCAGAATAACCAGGATGAGACAGGCCGTGATCCAGTTTTGGGCTGCGAAGTGGCGTTCCATCCGGGGGCCATAGGTGGCGGGTACGGGCCACCCGTTGCCGGCGGTGAACTGAAAGGCGCCGTCATAGCCGCTGATCAGGCCTGCCACCTGGCCCGTATCAAGGTAGGGCCGGATCACCTGGCCCGTGCCGGCACTGGTTATGACCACGACCGGCGCGTCAATGAAAGGCGCGACCAGTTCCAGCC
>CAXXOQ010000112.1:0-4650 GCA_963664185.2 Caldilineaceae bacterium
CGGTGCTTGTGGATCTTGAAGACTCCCTGGTCCTGCCCGGATTGTGTGATTCCCATATCCATTTCACGCACTATGCCCTCACGCTGCGGGAACTTGACCTGTTTGAGGTGCCCAGTCTGGACATGCTCAAGACAAGGCTGCGGGATTTCGCCCAGTCGCGGCCTGAGGAAGCCTGGCTGATTGGCCATGGGTGGAACCAGGATCTTTGGCCGGACAAGCGATTCCCTACCTGCAGGGATCTGGATGCTGCCGTAGGTGATCGGCCGGCCTTGCTCTATGCCAAGAGTGGTCACGCCGCCGTTGCCAGCTCTGCGGCGTTGCGGCAGGCGGCGATCCCGCCAGGCACAGGGTCGCCGGAAGGCGGATTCATCGAACGGGATGCCCAGGGCCATCCCACCGGACTGCTTCTGGAAAAGCCCGCCATGAACCTGGTATCGGATCAGATACCCCCCCATTCCCTGGAAGCGCTGGAACGGGTGGCGCAAGAGGCCCAGAGGAATTTGCACGCCTGGGGCATTACGGGAGTACACGATTTTGACGGAAAGCTGGGCCTCACCGTTTTCCAGCGCCTGCTGAACGGTCACAACTTGCGTTTGCGTGCGGTCAGCCACATTGCCCAGGATCAGTTGGAGGATGCGATTGCCTTTGGCCTGCGGGGCCCTCTGGGCAATGCGTGGTTGCGCATTGGCGGCCTGAAACTGTTCGCCGACGGGGCCCTGGGGCCCCGGACCGCGCTCATGGCCGAACCCTATGAAGGCGAACCGAACAACTATGGTATGGCCGTCGTGGATAAGGAAGACATGCTGGAACTGGCAACCCGTGCGACCCTCCATGGGATGGGGGTATGTGTGCATGCCATAGGTGACAGGGCCAACCACGATGTTCTGGATGTCTTTCAGGAAATCCGTCGGATCGAGCAAGATCTGGCCATCCCGCGGCAGAGCCGCAGGCATCGCATTGAACATGTACAGGTCATTCAGCCCGCAGACCTGCCGCGTCTGGCCGAACTGGATATTCACGGTGCGGTACAGCCCATCCATGCCACACAGGACATGCAGATGGTAGACTCCTATTGGGGCAGCCGGGGGCAAACCGCCTATGCGTTCCGCTCCCTGCTGGATTGTGGGACACGTCTGGCCTTTGGTTCCGACGCCCCCGTGGAGACCCCCAATCCCTTCGTGGGCATACATGCCGCCGTGACCCGCCGCCGGGCGGACGGTACGCCCGGCCCCGAAGGCTGGTATCCGGCCCAAAAACTCACCCGGGAAGAAGCCATCCGGGGATATACCGCCGATGCCGCCTACCTGGAGGGCCTGGAGTCTGAAACGGGCACGATTGGGCCAGGATACCGGGCCGATTTCTTTGTGCCCGATCGAGATCTCTTCGCATGTGAGGGCGACGATATGTTGCAGACCACTTCCCGGTGGACCGTGGTCGGAGGTGAGTGTGTGCATGGCGATTTGCCTTTGCCCGTGTCCTGAAGGTCGGAGCTTCTCATGAAATTGTCCCTGTCCGTCCGCGTCGCGGAAAGCTTCACCAACAAGCGCATTTCGACGGTGCCCTTTCCGGAACTGGCACAAACGGCCGCCCGGGCCGGCTATGCCGCCCTCTGTCTGCGTGCTTCGGTGATTTCCGTAGACGATGACCAGGCCAGGCGATCCGAAATCCGCAACCAGATCCAGGATTGCGATCTCGCCGTCTCTATGGTGACCGGGGATTTCATGGTGCCGGAAAACAGTGTGGAAGGTCCCAATTGCCTGCGGCACATCACCCCCTACCTGGATCTCTGCCAGGATATGGGCAGTGACCTGATTCGGGTTTGCATCAAGTATGAGGACGACATTGCCTGGGCGCAGCGGGCAGCGGATGAAGCCAGGGAACGCAACGTGCGCCTGGCGCACCAGTGCCACACCGCAAGCCGGTTTGAGACTGTGGACCAGGCCCTGGAAGTGCTGGCGCAAATAGGCCGATCCAACTTTGGCCTCATTTACGAACCGGCCAATCTGGCTCTCTGCGGCCAGGCCTATGACCAGGAGGTCCTGGAACGCTTCGCCCCCCATTTGTTCAATGTCTATCTGCAGAATCACGTGCCGGATCCGGAGGGCACCCTGATCATGCCTACCTGGTCACAGGGATACGTGCCTTCCACCCTGTACCGTTTCACGGATTCCCGCGGCATTGACATGCCGGGTGTGATCCGTGCCCTCAGGAACATAGGCTATGAAGGCTACGTTACCCTGCACCATACGCAGCTGGACAAGCTAACGCCCCTGGAAGCCGCCGTGGAAAGTGCCCACTATCTGCAGAATCTGCTGGACGCTCCATGCCCCTGAGTGCGCAGGGGCCATGTGAAATACAAGGAACAGAGAGATGCTGGTAACCGAAGAACAGAGAGAGCAATACCGTACCCAGGGCTACTTCATCCTGGAATCCGTGATCCCGGCCGACATGCTGGAAGGACTGCGGGAAGAGTGTGATCGCATGGTCGCGGAATACGATGACGATATGGAACGGAAGGGAGTTACCTCCCAGGGCATCACCCATTACAAGAAGCGCTACTTCATCAGTAACCGCGGGCAGGAAAGCACCACCATTTCCCGATTCATTTTCAGTGATCTGATGGCGGACGTCGCCCGGGCGACCCTGGGGGAAACCGTGTACCTGTTCCACGAGCAATATGTGGTGAAAGCGCCCGAAGTGGGCACCAAATTTGCCTGGCATCAGGATTCCGGTTACATCGGGCATTACCATACGCCCTATCTGTCCTGCTGGTGCGCGCTGGATGACATGTCCCTGGAAAACGGCACGATCTTTGTCCTGCCCTATGAACGGGCGGGCATGACCCCGGACGATCTCTTTGATCACACAGTAGAGGCCACGTCCAACGACAAGGTGGGGTATCGCGGTGATGATCCGGGCATTCCGGCCATCGTGCCCGCCGGAAGTGTGGTCGTCTTCTCCAGTCGCACATTCCATCGGAGCGGCCCCAACACCTCGCCCCGCATGCGGCGCAGTTACCTGACCCAATACTCCCGGGAAGTCATCATGAACAAGGAAGGAACAGGCCTTTGGGGACAGGCAGTACCCTTTCTGGAAGATGGGAAACGGATGAGATGGAGCTGAATTGCACCAGGACAGTGTCCCTGGGACAGGCCTGAGCCTGACGCCATTTCGGAAGAGACACCGTTGCCATACTCCACTGCCATTCCAGGATTCAAGTACGATCATGCAGTCCAGTTCCACCCACACCGTATCGCCGGACCTTCAGGATCTCATCCAGAGCACTTTCATAGATTTCACGCAAACCCGTGAATTCCTGAAGCAGCCTCTGGTCGTAACCCATGCGGACCGCATCACCTATTGGGACGTGAACGGCAAGGACTACCTGGATGGACTGAGTGGCGTCTATGCCGTGTCCCTGGGACACAATCATCCAAGGCTGAAACAGGCCCTGGTCGCCCAGCTGGATCGCGTGACCCTGGCCCCGCCCATGCACGGCATTGCCGAAGTGTCCCTGCAGTTGGTGGACCGGTTGCGGTCCATCACACCGCCGGGCCTGGATTTTGCCAAATCCTTCAGCGGTGGCTCCGAGGCCAACGAAGCTGCGCTCAAGTTCGCGCGGCAGTACCACAAAATGACCGGCAATCCCGGCAAGTACAAGACGATTTCGTTCTATAGCAGTTATCACGGTGCCACGGCAGGTGTGATGTCGGCCAGTGGCACCGGCGTGCGGAAGACCCAGTTTGAACCCCAGATGTCGGGCTTTGTGAAGATTTTTCCGCCTGCCCATTTCCGGGATGTGTGCCAGACCTGGGAAGAATGCAACGTGATGGCCCTGCATGTTGCCCGGCAGGTGGTTGAAAACGAGGATCCGGCCACTATTGCTGCGTTGATCATGGAACCGATCATCCACCTTGTGGGCATTGGCGTACCCACCCCTGCCTTTCTGGCAGGACTGCGCAGTTTGTGCGACGAGCACGGCATTCTGCTCATCTTTGACGAAATCATCACCGGCATGGGCCGGACAGGCCAGATGTTCGCAGCCCAGACTTTCGATGTCACGCCTGACATTCTGTGCTGTGGCAAGGGTCTGTCCAGCGGCGTCGTGCCTCTGAGTGCCATGATCACGCGCCAGGAACTGGCGGATGCGTTTCTGGGCGACGAAGCCGACCAGCGCCACTTTGGCCACGGGCATACTTTCGCGTCCCATGCACTGGCCTCCGCCGTGGGTATCGAGGTAATCGATGTCATGCGGGAGACAGAGGTATGCACCAATACCCGCAGGCAGGGCACCTATCTGCAGGAACGTCTTGTCCAGCTCCAGGAAGAGTTGCCCATTGCCAACATACGCGGCCAGGGTCTGCTCATCGGTTTTGATCTGGTCCAGGCACCGGGGTCTGATCAGCCCAGTCCCCCATTGGGCGCCATGCTCAAACAGACGGCCCTGGCACACGGTCTGATATTGCGCGTACAGCCCACATGGGGCGCCTTGGCTCCCGCCCCTGATCTGTACAGCGGAGGAGATTGACCGGATTGTGGAACGCTTTCGTGCAAGCGTGCTGGACGCCTGGGATCGGGTGACCTGATTCCGCATGGAAGCCTGTGACTTGGCCTACAGATGCCAGGCGGCAGGGGGGGATTGAAGTAGGA
>CAXXOQ010000113.1:0-19628 GCA_963664185.2 Caldilineaceae bacterium
AGGCGGCCTGGGATTGTTGGCCCAACATCTGCCCCGGGACAAGGCCGAGAAAGTCCTGGTGCGGACCGTGCTGAACAAACGCCTGTCGTCAACGGCTCGCCTGTCTGCCGTCACTATCCTTCAGGACTATCTGGAGAGACCGGTCCAGTCCCAATTCGTAGCGGATATTGCGGATACAGACGCGGTAGTCCTGACTAGTATGAAGGAGGCCTTTGCGGCCCGCGACCGGTATCCCGGCGTACTCATCGAATACACCCAACAGTTCGCCCAACTGGATCCGAGTCACCGTACCTATGTACTCGGACTGTTGCCCCGGGTGCCTGTGGCCGATGCCGTGGAGCTGTTGTGCTTTATGGCCTATCACCGGACGGCCAGCGTGGCGGGGGCAGCCCTGCATGCGCTGGAGGCGATGACCGGTGAAGAGGCAGATCAGACACTCTATATTCTCTCGCAGACGCTGTATCTGGACCCGGAACATAGGCAGACTGCCCGCACCCTCTTGCGGCGCAAGCGCATCAGGGGCGAAAGTCACTTCACCCCACCGCCGCTGTCGGATGGCGCTCATGCCATGCCTCTCGGCTTTACCCAGGCAGGAGGACTGCTGGTGCAATTCGTCATCCCGCAAGCCGCATTCCCCCTGCTTCTGGAATACGACAGGAAGGTGGGTATCCGACGTATGCAACCCGTGGCGATGGCATCGCATGCCCCTGCCACCGGCATGTGGGGGAAGTACATCGGGAAGCAGAGCCCTGGGCACATTGTGGCGGCCGCGGATCCTGATGGGACACGCTTGGCCTTCTTCCGCTGGCACCTGTCGTTCACCCTTGCCCAGGTTAATGATGTCGTCCCCCACCAACCATACCCGGAGGACTTTCAGATTTGGGCCCCGCTTCTGTGGCAATGGCAGCCACCTGACGTTGCACCCAACATCCTTGAACTCTTTGCGTCGGGAGCTGGCCAAGCCAGCACATCACCGGATGCGTTGGCCAGGGAGTTTGACCGGCATTCTCTTGTGGGGGAAATGCCTGGAGACACCCAGGCCTGGTTGCGTCGGCAGGCAAGCAGGGCAGACCAGGAATCCCGCGCCACCGGCCAGTCCGCCAGGATGGCCGATACGGGTGATCCCATGTATCGATACTTCATCTGGTGGGCTGCAAACAGCATCTGCCATACACTTGCAAGCCCAGGACTCCATTCGCAGCCGAACCCTGGCACAGGCGGCAACTTTGCTGGTGACCAATCCTGAGGGTGCGGCCACGTTCTTCGGCGAAATCCACAGCCTGCTGGGGTCAGGGCATGACAGCCGGGGATCCTGAATACCCGCACACGCCGGACAGGAAGGCTGTCTTCTTCCCTGGTTATGCTGTCGGCGCGGAGGCAGTACCCCAGCGTTGGTACAGATCTTCACGTGCCTGGGGCCAGACATCAGTGTCATGAAGGGTACGATGCATCCGTTCTCCATCTTCGGTGAAACCATCACACATCCAATGCACCGCCTGCCGATCCCGAATTTCGATAGCCACACCCAAATACATCGCGCAGGTTTGAGGCACAGCCCGGGGATATTCTCTGGCCACAATCTGGGCCATGCCGTCGGCTGCCGTGTGTGAAGGCCCCAACCTGAACTCCACAATCAGAGCCACGTCTTCCGCCAGCAGCATGGTGTCCCCCGCGCCTTGCAGACCTGAATGTTCCATATCATGCTCCATGAGAGGAGGAAATTTGACCACGGACAGGTCAAAGAACAGGTTGAACGTAGCGTCGTCGGCACGGTGGAAACGCTGGTGCGGAAACTGGTGCAACAGGTTGTTGTACGCCTGAATCAGTTCTGGCATATTCAGATGCTTCAGCGCCCTGTACATGCGCTGCAGGTGCCGTTGCGCCCGGCGCATGTTGCGGTTCAGATAGGGCCGCAACCGGACAGCCGCCATGTGCATGGCGACTTCCCGGTTGGGCATGGCCAGTCCCCCTTCCGGCTTCAGAGACAGATACCCGGTTTGATGCAGCAGTGTGGTCAACTGCGATGCATCCCATTGCCGCAGCATATCCTGGGCCGTTTCTCCTGGGTCCAGGTCATTCCAGCTCTCCATATCCAGGGCATAATCCCAATCCTGGGTATGCGCAGGCAACCATATGGGCAGGGCAGTTCCTTCGGTGTCCGCGCCTGTCAACAAGGTCTCAACGGCCCCCAGACTGCCAGACATAGCCCAGAAATCCCCCAGATGTCCCTTATCCAGACTGTGTATGATGGCAAAGGGATTGTAAAGCGGGTACCGGGCGGTTTCCGTAAACCGATAGCCGTTGTACCACTCTTGCCAGCCCTGGCGCGTCAGGGGCACTTCCCCGTGGCGATCGGTCCAGCGCGGCCCGTTCTTCTCCTGCCATAACCAAAGCATGTCCAGATCGGCATCCGTAAATCCCACCAAATCATGAAAGCGCGGATCCTGGCTCCTGTCCGTGACATGATTCAATTTGGACCAAAGACCCTCGCGGACGAACCGGGTTATACCGGTCATTACCAGGCGATGAATCACACTGGTCTCCATCATGAAGGCACTATAGAAATCGGCCAGTTGGGAGCGTATTTCTGCTCCCTGCGCGGCATGCATAGAGTCCAGAAGGGGTGCATCGTACTCATCGACAAGAACCACCACCTGAGCAAAATCCGGGTCCGCCACCGTCCGGTGCCTTTGCCACATGGCAATGAGCAGATTGGTTAGACTGTAAGCAGGGGCCAGGGGATTATGCTCGTAGTATCCTTTCATGCCTGCCTTGTTGGCCGCCAGGGCGACACGTTCCGACAGTCCAGGGACAATACTTCCCCTTGCCATGCGTATGGCTGTCATATCCAGATGCAGGACAGGCCGCGCCTGCCAGTTCCAGGCAGGATCCCGGTACACGGCCAGATCCGCTTCCTGGGAGGTTTGAGCCGCAAACACAGACGGATCCCCACCGTACATGGCCTTGATGGTGGAGAGCAGCAGACTCTTCCCGAAACGGCGCGGACGTGTGAACAGCTGGGCCTTGCCACTTTCCAGAAACTTCCTGATCTGGGCCGTCTTGTCTACATACAACAACTGTTCCCGGCGCATGTTCAGGAAATCGCTCTCTGACGGATCTATTCGCAGTGACACGGATCCTCCGCATTCACTCCACCTTGCGCACTACTCGTCCATTGTAGCACCCCGTCCTGCCTCATGGCCGGGCACTCCGGGGCATGCCTGTCAGGGTACGGGGGTGGCGGATGAGGCCTGCTCCCCAGGCGGTACAGGCATGCATCCCGGTGGTGTGCCCATCCCATGGCCGCCCATTTTCCTGCCCCAGGGAAACGGCAATCGGCAGGCAACCACGGTTTGGTACAATTGAGCAATAGGCTCCGGATCCAGCCAGGACCCATTGTGAGCCAGTTTGTCCAATCGTATTCTCAGGAGGCGCACACCATGCATAGAAGACTATTCCTGAACACCGCCCTGGTTACGGCGGCAGCCGGAGTTGCCGCCTGTACCACCACCCCGGAAGAGCTCGCGATGGCGGTCGCGGCCGATTCCTCTCTCCCTACACTGAATTGGCAAATGGCGACCAGCTGGCCTCCGGCCGCGGAACTGGTATATGGTTCAGCCCAGAAGTTCGCGGAGGTGGTCGGTGTGCTCTCGGGCGGCAAGTTTGTCATTGACATGCGCGCCGCCGGCGAATTGGCGCCTCCCCTGGAAGTGATGAATGTGGTGGAGCAGGGCGCGGTTCCCTGTGGGCATACCGCTTCCTATTACTATATGGGCAAAAGCCCTGTCACCGCCTTCGGTACAGGCCTGCCCTTTGGTTTGAACGACCGCCAAAGCGATGGCTGGTTCCACGGTGGCGGCGGACTGGAACTGCTCCAGGAGTATTATGCCGAGCGCTTTGGCCTCATCCAGTTTCCCGCCGGCAATTCGGGGGTGCAGATGGGCGGCTGGTTCAATCGGGAAATCAAATCCCTGGCGGATCTGCAAGGCCTGAAAATGCGCATCGCCGGCTTGGGCGGCCAGATCCTGGATCGTTTGGGGGTCACCGTACAGGTACTGCCGGGAGGGGAGATTTTCCAGGCCCTGCAGTCGGGGGCCATTGATGCCGCGGAATGGATCGGTCCCTATGATGACCTCAAGTTGAATTTCCATAACGCAGCCCGGTACTACTACTATCCCGGCTGGTGGGAACCCGGGGCTTCCGCCGAAGTGCAGATCAACCTGCAGGAATGGAACGCCTTGCCGGAGGAGTATCAGGAAGTGATACGTTACGCGGCCTTCGCGGTCAACACTATCATGCTGGCCCAGGGCGACGTCAAAAACCCTGAGGCGCTCCAGACCCTCCTGCAGAAACCTGACCTGGAGCTGCTGCCTTTCCCGGATGATTTCATGGATGCGGCCGAAAGCGAATCTTTTGCCACATTTGCGGCCCTGTCTGCCGCCGATTCCGATTTCGGCTTCATCTTCGAGCACTGGAATCAATACCGCACCTCCGTGCAGACATGGCACAGCCTGGCCGAAGCGTCGATGATGATGCGCTACATTACACGGTAAAGGTCTCCCGGCACCGGGCCATGGGCACACAGGCGACCGCCATGCGGTCAGGATGGGTGTCCCATGCATCCTGCCATGCGCGTGCGCCCCGCGAGGCACAACCCGGAATGCACCTGTCCCTGCGCACAGCCCTGTTACGGGGATATGGCAGGTATATCTGGGCCGACAGGACAAGCGGAAGACAGCCGTCCGGGTCCGTGCCTCCCACCGTTGATGGGGCGTCATTACAGAGCCGGGAACCCGTTTGAGGCAGAACCTGTATGGCTGCGCCAGGGGCCGCGGGCATTGGGTGATACAGCCCCGCGCACAGCATGCCGGGACAACACGGGAACGCTCTGTGTTGCCTGGAGACATGGCCTGACTGCACGACGATCCTCACCACTTCACTGTTTTTTGCCGTGGTTTGGGCCTATAATGAATACGTCAAAGCTGACAACTTGCAAGATCGTCACGAGGCACGCCGTGCCAGGCTCACCGCGAGGTTTGTGGTAGCTGTGACAGCCGCTTTTGCTTGTCCATCTGTTTCACTTGGAAGGAGAATGTCATGGAGAGAAGAAAATTCCTGGGCGCCGCAGCCTTGGCCACGGCGGCGGTGGGTGCAGCTGCTTGTACCGTGCCGGTCTCGGAACTTGAGACGGCCGTCTCGGCCGAGACGTCCCTGCCGGAAGTAAACTGGCAGATGGCCACCAGCTGGCCGCCGCTGCTGGACACGATCTTTGGGGGAGCCCACACCTTCGCCGCCGTCGTCGGCACCATCACCAATGGCAAGTTCGCCATTGATGTACGCGCGGCCGGTGAACTGGCGCCTGGGCTGGAAGTATTGAATGTGGTGGAACAGGGGGCTGTGCAATGCGGTCATACCGCTTCCTACTACTACACCGGCAAGAGTCCGGTCACTGCCTTTGGTACGGCCCTGCCCTTTGGCTTGACCGCACGCCAGAACAATGCCTGGTTCTATCAGGGCGGCGGTCTGGAACTCATGCAGGAGTTCTACGCCGAACGCTTTGGCGTGATCCAGTTCCCGGCCGGCAACACAGGGGTGCAGATGGGAGGCTGGTTCAACAAGGAAATCAACTCGGTCGCGGATCTGGAAGGCCTCAAGATGCGCATTCCCGGTCTGGGGGGCCAGGTTATGGATCGCCTTGGGGTCACGGTGCAGGTTCTGCCGGGCGGGGAAATCTTCCAGGCCTTGCAGACGGGCGCCATTGATGCCGCGGAATGGGTGGGTCCCTACGACGATCTGAAGCTGAACTTCCAGCAGGCCGCCAGCTACTATTACTATCCGGGCTGGTGGGAGCCAGGTCCCACCCTTGAGGTGCAGATCAACCTGGCAGAGTGGAATGCCCTGCCTGAAGAATACCAGGAAGTGGTAAAGGCAGCGGCGGCTGTGGCCAACATGAATATGATGGCTACCTACGACGCCAAGAATCTGCCGGCGCTGGAGCAGATCAAGCAGGAGGATTTGCAACTGCAGCCCTTCCCGGAGGATGTGTTGCAGGCGGCGGAAACCGAATCCTTTGCCATGTATGAGGAAATCGCCGCCAACGATGAGGACTTCAACACGATCTTCCGGGCCTGGAGCCAGTTCCGGTCGCAAATCCAGGCCTGGCATGGCCTGGCGGAAGCCGCCATGACCGGTTACCAGTCTATCCTGTAAAGGGCAGTACCCCGCGGCGATCCGTCGGCCAAGGACCGGGATATCGCATGCCGGTCCTGACAGGACCGGTTTCGCCTATCCGAAAACCCCGGCCTGGTCAGGCCGGGGTTTTCGTTGTATCAGAATGCAGTCACCACATTCAGGCCATGGCCTGCACGAGCCACTGCACGGTCTGGGGGAAAGCTATCACAATGATCAGCGCCACCCCCTGGAGCGCCATGAAAGGCAGGGCCCCTTTGTGTATGTCAATGACTTTCACTTCCTTGGGGGCCACGGTCTGGAGATAAAAGAGGGAAAAGCCTACCGGCGGCGAAATGAAGGCCATGTTCAGATTGATGGCCATCATGACCCCAAACCACACCAGATCCACGCCCAGGGCTTGCGCGGCGGGCACGAACAGGGGCATGGCAATGAAACTGATCTCGATGAACTCCAGATTGATGCCGAGCAGGAAAATGGCGATGTTGGCCACAATGATGAAACCCCAGAAGCCGCCCGGCAGCGTGGTCAGGATCCCCTGTACCAAATCCTGTCCTCCCAGGCGGTCGAAGACCAGGCCAAAGAAGGTGGAACAAAACAGAATCATGATCACCAGGGCGGTAATATTGGCCGTGGAACGCGCCGCCTGCTTGAGCACCTGCCAGTTCAGGGTGCGATTGAGCAGGGAAAGGATGCAGGCCCCGAAGGCGCCCACCGCGCCCGCCTCGGTCGGGGTGGCCAACCCAAAGAAAATGCTGCCCAGGACCGCGAAAATCAACGCGAGCGGGGGCACGACCGCTACCAGGGTGCGCCGGAGCAACGCGACCCCCTGCAAGGTCCGGGCTTCCGGCGGCAAGGGCGGGGCCAGTTCGGGCTTGATGAAAGCAACGACCATTACGTAGACCGCATAGAGCCCCGCCAAAATCAGACCGGGAATCAAGGCCCCCAGGAACAGGTCGCCCACGCCTACGCCAATTTGATCGCTGAGCACTACCAGCACCAGACTGGGCGGCAGCAATTGGGCCATGGTACCGGACGAGGTAATGATGCCCGTGGCCAGTTGATGATTGTACCCGTAGCGCAACATGATGGGCAGGGACAGCAAGCCCATGACAATCACGGTGGCGGCGACGACACCCGTGGCGGCCGCCAGCAGGGTACCCACTATGACGACGGCCAGGGCCAGCCCCCCGGGCAGGGGCCCCAGCAACTGCCCCACGGTCTCCAGCAACAGTTCGGCCAGGCCCGATTTCTCAAACACGGCCCCCATGAACACAAAAAATATGATGGCCAGCAACGTAAAGTCCGACATCGTGCCAAACCACCGATTGGGCAGGAGCCGCAGCCACTTGATGTCAAACACGCCCACGGCCAGGCCAATCACCAGAAACAGGAAGGCGGTACCCGCAAAGGAGTAGGCCACGGGATAGCCGAAAATGATCAGCACAAAAAACACGACAAACATGACCAGGGCCAGCCATTCAAAACCCATACCTTGCCTCCCTGCTTGGAACGCCCCTGCCTCCTGGTATCACTCCAGGCGCAACGGTGATTCGGCCTCCTGCAATTCCTCGGCGGCGACATCTTCGCCCTGCCGCAAAACCCTCCACAGCTTGGCCTGCTCGGCCAGCACCTGCAGCGCCAGCAACGAAAAGGCCAGCAGGATAAACGACTTGATGGGCGCACGGTTCAGGCCATCCGGGTCCGGAGAGATTTCGCCGCAATAAAGCCCGCGCAGGTCCAGAAAGTCCGCAAAATACAATATTTGCTGCACCGTGTTCCGGGTGCCTTCCGAATCAAAACACCAGATGCCGGTGGCAGACCGCCCCCAGCTGGTCAGGAGGGGCGACCAGCTTTCGATGATGCCGATGATGCAGAAGGGCAGGATCATGACGAAATTCAGCCAGAAATCCATGCGTGTGCGCCGTTTCAGGGTCCATTGGGAATAAATGAAATCGACCCGGACATTGATGCCGTGCTGCATGATGTAGGCGAAACCCAGAAAGAAGACCAGGGAAAAGAGATACCATTGCATCTCGATAAAGCGATTGGAGGACAGCTGGACTCCCAGATACCGTCCCAGAAACCTGGCGGCTACGTTGTAGACCCCAATGACCACGGTGACCAGTACCAGATAGAGCGCGATTTCTCCCACGAAGTTGGAGATTCGATCAATGGTCCGGGAATAGTGACGTGTTATGTCCATCAGCCTGTCCGTATGGAATAGGGAAAAGCATTACCGTTAACTGGCCTTATGCCCACCAGGGGCCGGTATGGTCACCGGGACAAAACGGGTGCGATCCGGCACCCTCAGCGCAGCCACTGCAATGCAGGTCCAGGCCATCCTGTACCCGAAAGATATGCCCTTGGCAAGACTATTGTAAATCCTCCCTGACCGACCGCCGAAACCCGGTGACCGGGTAGCCCCCTGCCTTGCCCTGCCCAAGGCCTGTTACAGCATGCCCCTTGGGCCTGCATGGAGGGTGTCAGGCCAAAGGGAGGGGGCCATGTCGGGGCGGTCGGACCGGATGGCAGCTTCGGGAGATGACCGTTAAGGTACAGTCGGGGCCGAGCCACTTCAGGGACCACGGACGGCTTCATGGGGCCGCATCATGGAGATGGAATCTGTTGCAGGATCGGCAGGTACCGCATGCGGCCGGGGCCATCCCGGTACATGCATCCACAGAGCAGGGCCACAGGGACATACGCGGCCTGGGTCCTCCATTGCCTGCCCGGCACAGGTCCCCGGTGCGCGCCGGGAATCAGTAGATGCCCAGTTCGTCCTTGGCCTCATCCGACATCATGTCCGGGTTCCAGAAGGGAGTCCAGACCAGGTGCACATTCACCTGTTGCAGTTCCGGATAGGCTTCCGCCGCCGACTCCTGCACCGCCTTGATGATTTGCGGGCCCACCGGACAACCCGGGCTGGTAAGCGTCATGGTCACATCGGCCACGGCTTCTTCGGACACTTCCACTTCATAGATCAGGCCCAGATCCACGATATTCATCATGAGTTCCGGATCTACCACCTTCTCCTGCAATACCTGGCGAATGTCGTCGCTGGTTGGCATAGCTGTCGCTCCTCTCCACCCCTATTCCGGGGACTCGATCAGAATGTCGTTGCCCTCAATGCGGGTCTCATAGACAATCGCCGGCTGAAAGGCCGGCATGCACAGGGCGGCGCCGGTACGCACATCGAAACGCGCGCCGTGCCGGGGACACTGCACTTCACAGCCGTTGATCAGGTCACTGTAGCCCAGGGGGCCTCCGTCATGGGTGCACATGTCCTCCAGGGCATAAATCTCGCCGGCAATATTGAAGATCAGAATCTGGTACATGCCCAGTTCCACCAGCTTGCGCTCACCCTCCGGCACTTCGTCCAGCGTAGCGACTTTCACGAAATCTGTCATGTTGGGTCTCGGCCTTCTCCTTGCTACAGATCTTCGTCCAAATCGTCAAGCCCGTACACCCCCATCTTGAGGACCTTGAGCGAAAGCAAGGCACATTTCATGCGGACGGGACCAATCTCAATGCCCAGCATGTCCAGAATATCATCACGGGTCAAGGATGTCACTTCCTCGATGCTCTCATGCAGGATCTCCTCCATCAGCATGGAAGCCGAAGCCAGGCTGATGACACAGCCCTTGCCATCAAAGGCCACCTCCCGGATGATGTCATCCGCATCCACCTTCAGTTCAATGGTGAGCTCATCCCCGCAGAAAGGATTGTGGTCGTGGGCATGGAAGTCCGGGTCCACCAAATGGCCCTTGTGCCGGGGAAATTTGTAATGATCGATAATGGCTTCACGATACAGCTGATCCATAACTGTTCCATACCTCTGAATCAGAAAATCTGGTGGGCCTGTTCTATGCCCAGGAGCAGACGGTCAATGTCTTCGGTCGTGTTGTACATGTAGATGCTGGCCCGGGAACTGGCCACCAGATCATAGATGTGATGCAGGGGTTGGGCGCAGTGATGCCCGGCCCGAATGGCTACGCCGCTGTAGTCCAGGATCGCCGCCAGGTCATGGGGATGGATGCCGTCCAGGTGAAACGCGACCAGGCCGGTGCGGGCTTCGGGCCCGGGGCCCAGAATCCGTATGCCTTCCACTTCCACCAGCTGGTTGTAGGCATAGCCGGTCAGGTACTGGCTGTGGGCCGCAATGTTCTCCATGCCCAAATCCAGCAGAAAGGCGGCGGCCGCCCCTATCCCGATGGCCTCGGCGATGGCCGGCGTGCCCGCCTCAAACTTGTAGGGCAATTCATTCCAGCGGCTCCGCTCCAGGGTCACTTCCCGGATCATTTCGCCGCCGCCCATATAGGGCGGCATCGCCTGCAGCAACTCCCGCCGGGCCCACAGAATGCCAATGCCGGTAGGGCCACACATCTTGTGCCCGCTGAAGGCGTAGAAGTCCACGTCCAGATCCTGTACATCCACCGGGATGTGGGGGACGCTTTGGGCCCCATCCACCAGCACTTTGGCCCCCACCGCATGGGCGGCCTGGGCCATCTCCCTGACCGGATTGACCGTCCCCAGCACATTGCTGATATGGGTGAAGGTCACCAGGCGGGTGCGTTCACTTAAAAGGGCATGAAAGGCCTCGAGATCCAGCTGGCCGTCCGGGGTCAGGGGGACAAAGTCCAGCGTAAAGTCCAGTTCGTCGCGCAGGATCTGCCAGGGGACGATATTGCTGTGATGCTCCATCACGGTGGAAATCACCTGGTCGCCTGGGCCCAGATTGGCCCGGCCCCAGGTGCCGGCGACCAGATTGATCCCTTCGGTGGTGTTGCGCACGTAAACGCATTCCCGGGCATAGGGGGCATTGATCAGCCTTGCGACTTTCTCCCGGGCATCCTCGTACAGGGCTGTGGCTTCCTCGCTCAGCGTGTGGACACCGCGATGCACATTGGCATGGGAGGTGCGGTAGTACCTTTCCATGGCATGCAGCACCGAATGGGGTTTCTGGCTGCTGGCGGCATTGTCCAGATACACCAGGGATTCCTGGGAGTGAATCTGGCGTTCCAGGATGGGAAACTGCCCCCGCACCGCTTCCCAGTTCACACTGCCCGCATGTTGGGATGGGGAATTGTTGAAGGTCGGAGTATGGATATTGTTTGCCATGGGGTTTTCCTTAGCCACCAATCTTGCGTTCAATGACCTGTTCGAGCTTTTGGACCACACTCGCCACCGGCACGCGTTCCAGGACAGCCTGGAAGAAACCCTGCACGATCATGCGTTCCGCCTGGGGCCGTGACAGGCCCCGGGCCATCAGATAGAAGACATAGTCTTCTTCCACCTGGGCCGCGGTCGCGGCATGGGTACACCGTACGTCGTTGGCCTCGATTTCCAGCCCGGGAATGCTGTCGGCCCGGGTGGTGCCGTCCAGGATCAGGTTGCCGTTGCGCTGGAAAGCATCCGTGTTCTGGGCCTGCCGGTCCACGCGAATGTTGCCCATGTAGACACTGCGGGCCTTGTCCTTCAGGGCACCGTTGAAGAGCAGATCACTGAAACAGTGGGGGGCCCGGTGATGCTGGAGGGTCTGGTGGTCAATATGCTGGCGCCCGGTGGGGAAATAGATGCCGAGCAAGTCCGCGTGCACGCCCGGTTCCATCAGGTTCAGGTCCAGGTACGCCTTGGTCAGCCGACTGCCCCAGCTGACCTGAATCCAGCGCAAATCCGCATCGCGATGCAACTCCGCCCGGCCGTACATCAGGTTCCAGGCACTGAGATCCAGGTCCTGCAGGTTCATGTACCGCACCCGGGAATTGGCCTGCTGCACGATCTCCACGACCGAATTCTGCAGGCCGTTGCGCCCGCCCAGCAAATCGTCCACCACCGTGACCGAGGCATTCTCCTCGGCCACGATCAGGGTGTGATGAAAGACCGCCGCCCCCTCCCGCTGATGCGAGATGATCTGGAGGGGCAACGTCACTTCCACATTGCGGGGCACGTAAATCAGGATGCCGGCATCCCACAGGGCTCCATGCAGGGCGGTAAAGACAGTACTTTCCACGGGCACCACCCGCGTCATGAAATGCTCCTGCAGCAACTCGGGATGCTCCTGTATGGCGGACGACAGTTCCTGGAAGATCACGCCCTGTTCCCGCAGGGCCCGCCGCCCTTCCGCAAACAGGAGATTCCCGTCAGCGTAGATCGCGGTGGCGGCACTCTCCATCTCGTCGTAGGCCTGCTGCATGGCCGGAGGCAACTCGGCCTTCGTCACCGGCGGGCCCTGGGGCGGCGTAAGCGTGAAGTTTTCCAGCCTGAGCCCGGTCAACCGGGTCCGCCGCCAGTCCTCATCGGTGGCAGAGGGCCATTCCATGCCCTGATAGGTAACCCAGGCATCTTCCCGGAAGGCACACATCCAGTCCGGTTCCTGGCGCGCCGCGGACAACATCCGTATCGTTTCCAAAGACAAATCCGCACCCGTAAGTTCGGGTGCGGTCACCGCTGTCGATTCCCACATACCGTGTCTTGCTGACTCCCTCTGGGTGTGGCTGGCCCGCAGGCGCTAGCCAATACTGCCTTCCATTTGCAGCTGAATCAGCCGATTCATTTCCACTGCATATTCCATGGGCAGTTCCTTGACGAGCGGTTCAATGAACCCCCCCACAATCATGGCCGCCGCCTCATCCTCACCGATGCCGCGGCTCATGAGGTAGAACATCTGCTCTTCCCCGATGCGGCTGACCGACGCCTCGTGCCCCACCTTGACATCGTCTTCCTCGATCTCGATGTAGGGATAGGTATCGGAGCGGCTGTCTTCGTCCAGCAGGAGGGCATCACATACGACATTGCTGCTGCTGTGACTGGCACCCTTGGCCACCTTGAGCAGACCCCGGTAACTGGAGCGGCCGCCATCCTTGCTGATGGACTTGGACACAATCTTGGAGGAGGTATCCGGGGCGGCATGTACCACCTTGGCCCCGGCATCCTGGTGCTGGCCTTCCCCGGCAAAGGCAATCGACAGGATCTCGCCATGCGCCTTGGGACCCATCATATAGACGGCCGGGTACTTCATGGTGACCTTGCTGCCCAGATTGCCGTCGATCCACTCCATGGTGGCACCACTTTCCGCCAGGGCGCGCTTGGTGACCAGATTGTAGACATCGGTGCTCCAGTTCTGGATCGTGGTATAGCGGCACCGTCCGCCCGGCTTGACGAAGATTTCCACTACGGCACTGTGCAGGCTGTTGGAAGAGTAAATCGGGGCGGTGCAGCCTTCCACATAGTGGACGTTGGCGCCCTCCTCCACGATGATCAGGGTGCGTTCAAACTGCCCCATGTTCTCCGCGTTGATGCGGAAATAGGCCTGCAGGGGAATGTCCAGTTGCACGCCGGCCGGCACATAGACAAAGCTGCCACCGCTCCACACTGCGCTGTTCAGGGCGGCAAACTTGTTGTCGGCGGCCGGGATGAGGGTGGCAAAGTACTCCCGCACCAGATCCTCATGTTCCCGCAGGCCGCTGTCCATATCCAGAAAGACCACGCCGTGCTTTTCCCATTCTTCCTGCAGGCTGTGGTAAATGACTTCCGAGTCGTACTGGGCTCCCACCCCGGCCAGGAACTTGCGTTCCGCCTCGGGGATGCCCAGCCGATCGAAGGTCGTCTTGATGTCATCCGGCACCTCGTCCCAGCTCTTGCCCTGGGAATCGGTAGGCCGCATGTAGTAATAGATGTCATCAAAGTCGATGCCGGAGAGGTCGGCGCCCCAGCCGGGCATGCCCTTGGCCAGGAAGATGTCCAGCGCCTCGTGCCGGAACTGGCGCATCCATTCCGGTTCCTCCTTGATGGCCGAGATTTGCTCCACCACTTCGTGATTGATGCCCTTCTCGGTCTTGAATACACTTTCCACATCATCGTGGAAGCCAAATTCGTAGTCTTCCTTGACTCCCATCAGCTGCTGCTGATCTGCCGTTGTCGCCATGCGATACTCCTTGTGTCTGGGCGGGTCGTCCGTCAGGCCCGGGCGGCCGCGGCGGCGGCCCCGAACTCTGCCTCGACCCAGGTGTACCCTTTCTCTTCCAGTTCCAGGGCCAGTTCCGGACCGCCGGTGGTGACGATGCGGCCGCCATGGAAAATACTGACATAATCCGGCTTCACAAAGTTCAGGATGCGCTGATAGTGGGTAATCAGCAGAAAGCCCCGCTCGGCCGTGGCCAGCTTGTTGATGCCTTCGGCCACCACTTGCAGGGCATCAATGTCCAGCCCTGAATCCGACTCGTCCAGAATGGCGAACTTGGGCTCCAGCATCGCCATCTGCAACACCTCGGTCCGCTTCTTTTCCCCGCCGGAAAAGCCGTCGTTGAGATAGCGGCGGGCAAAACTGGCATCCACCTGGAATTCCTTCATCTTGGACCTGAGTTCCCGGCGGAACTTGCGCATCGGCATCAGGTTGCTGCCAATGACCCCGGTCTGTTCGTTCCGGGTCTGGGCTTCTTCCGTATAGCCGCGCACATTGGACACGGCCGTCCGCAGGAAGTTGGCCACACTGACGCCCGGCACCGCTACCGGATACTGAAAGGCCAGAAACAGGCCGGCCTGGCATCTTTCGTCCGCTTCCAGCTCCAGAATGCTCTCGCCATCCAGCAGGATATCCCCCTGCGTCACCTCGTAATGGGGATGGCCGGCAATGACATAGGCCAGCGTTGATTTGCCGGAGCCATTCTTGCCCATCAAGGCGTGGACCTCGCCCGCCTGGAGGGTGAGGGATACCCCTTTCAGAATTTCCTGATCCTCCACCCGGGCATGCAGATCCCGAATTTCCAATACACTTTGCATCCGTTACTCCTTCGTCCCCTGCGGGGTGACTTCAAAGCCAAATGTGCAGCTGCTGGACTCCTCCATGATGCAATCCACCAGGGTTACGGGGGCCCCTACTGCCTGGGCAATCATAGTCCGATCCATGTCACAAATCTGTAGGTTCTCCTGGGCCAATTCGTGATAGGGGCAATTGAAAAGCTCCAGTTTCACGGATGCCGGATCCTCCCCGGCATGTACGCGACTGAGAATGCCCTGTTGCTGCATCAGATGCGCCAGTTCGGTCACGCGCCCCGGTACATCCTCCGCCGCCATCTGTGCCGCATAATCCGCCGCCACCTTGTGCGCCACCCGGTCCATCAGGAGCGCCAGGGTTTTGTCATCGAGCACTTCCCCCATCTCGGAGAGCATCGTGACCGCCAGGGAGCTGCAGTGGCAGGCAAACAGATCCCGTGCCTTGTCCGTATTGAAATATTCGTGATGCGGCCTTCCCCGGCCGGCATGCACCGTGCGCCGATCCACATACCCCCCGCTTTCCAGGGTGGTAATGTGCTCGCGGATGGCGGTACGGGTCAGGCCCAGGTATTCCTCCAGCTGCTTGTGTGTCGCGGTGCCCTGCGTCTGCAGGTACTCTACAATGCGCCACGCCGTGGACTGCACACCTTGGTCGCGGGAAGAATTCATGGAACCTTAAACCTTGCAATGCCTTTGTCGCAGGTCAATCAATCGGCTCCACTATAGCAGGCGCCCCGGGTTTTTGTCAATATATACTGTCAAAATTGACAAAACTGTGGATGGAGGCTGCGGGCGGGGTTAGCGTACCGGTTCCGGGGCCTGGGGCAGGGCGACGGATTCCGCGGTGCGGCGGCTGGGCAGGAACAGGAGTGCACCTGAGAGCAGGGGCAAAAAGGCCAGGGTATACATTACGCCCGGGAGAGTCCACACATCGGCAATCAAGCCAGCCACGCCGGTCATAATGGAGCCGCTGGCAAACATGACGCCCAGAACCAGACCACTGGCCAGGCCTTCCCGCTTGGGCAGCATGGACTGGGCCTGCACCACAATGATCGTGTGCGATGTATTCATGATGAAGCCGGCGACCGTGGCACTCAGGTAGTAGAGCCATCCATCCTGGTTCAGCAACACGAACAGAAACGGGACACTGCACCACAGCGAAAAAAGCAAAATCCAGCGGCGGCGGACATGGGCGTCCAGGATCCCACCGGCCAGGGTGCCCAGCGCTCCTCCCAGCACCAGGGCGCCGGTGCGCGTGCCATATACCGCTGAATCGTGGCCCAAGTCCGCAAAATACTTGGGCAACAGACTCATGAAGTTCTGCAACGTGGCGGAGCGCATGACGACATAGAGGATAAACACCAGGGGAGCAATGACCATGGCAGTCCGAACGGCCTGGCCTCCGCGGGCACCGGGGTCTGAGGGTGCGCCCAGGGGCATGGGACGATGCAGCGCCCACTGCATCACAGCGTACATGGGCAACACGGCCAGGGCCATGTACGATATGCCCGACATCCCCAGGTACTTGATGATGACACCCGCGACGATGGGCCCGGTAGACAATCCCACCTGGCCGAGAAAGAAAAACACAGCGGTAGATACCCCCGTATAGGTCAGCCCCCCGGACAGGGAAGCCGTACGGGTGCCCGACGCATGAAACGCGGCACTGCCCAGGGCACCGATGGTCAACATGACCATCAGCCAGAAATAAGAGGATACAAAGGGGATGAAAAAGAAAACCAGCGTCAGCCAAAGCAGTCCAAACTGGCTCAGCCAGCGGCCATTCCAGCGATCCGCCAAAATGCCAAACAAGGGCATCGGCAGGGAAGCCGCCACAAAATACGTGGTAATCCCCCAGGCCAGTTGGGTATTGGTCAAACCGAAAGGAACGACCAGGGCGGTCAGGACGATGGCAATGGCAGAATTCAGAATGTCGATGAAACAGTGACCAAACGCCACCGCACCCAGATAGGGGATCTGGATGCCGGTCCGCGTGTTGTGCACCCAGCCGTGAGTGATCTTCTTCATGCGCCTGGTCCGCAATCCGCCGGAATGGGTGACATCAACGAGAAGGCACGGGAGCCTTGAGCCTGCCAGGGCCATGGACTCTGCACAGACAATTCCCTACCTGCTCTCTCGCCCTGGCAGGGGTAGGCCCTGCCAGGGCAAGTCTAACACCCAACAGGGTGGATTGGGGTACGGTACCTGCGCTCAGACCTGTACACCGTACACATCCTCCAGTTTGCCCTGCAGGTACCGAATATAGGGAGCGGAATCGATCCCCGTGCCCAGATTCTGCGCCAGCAGGGCCTGGGGCTCGTACTTGCGGCCATGTTGATGAATGTGCACCCGCATCCACTCCAGCAAGGTGCCGAATTCCCCGCGGGCAAACTGCGCTTCCAGGTCCGGATGACAGCTTCGGGCCGCCTCAAACAGCTGGACGGAAATGATGTTGCCCAGGCTGTAGGTAGGGAAATACCCCATACCCCCGAAACTCCAGTGCACATCCTGCAACACCCCGTTGGCATCGCTGTCCGGCGTGATGCCAAGGTAGCTTTCCATGCGGTCATTCCATTCCTGGGGCAGGGCCGCCAGGTCCACCTTGCCTTCCATGATGGCTTTCTCCAGTTCAAAGCGCAGCATGATATGCAGGTTGTAGGTAACCTCATCCGCCTCGACCCGGATCAGGTTGGGCGTTACCACGTTGATGGCCTTGTAAAACTCTTCCTGGGACACCCGGTTGAACTCGGGGAAATGGGCACACAGAATGGGATAGGCCCATTGCCAGAAGGGCCTTCCGCGACCGACCAGATTTTCCCACATGCGCGATTGGCTTTCATGGATGCCCAGCGACGTCCCGGTGGAGATTGGCGTGCGGTCATACCGCGGGTGGATGTTCTGATCGTACAGGGCATGCCCGCATTCGTGGAGCATGCTGAAGAGACACACATTGATTTCGTCGGCGTAGATGCGCGTGGTGAGGCGCACATCGTCGCGGCTGAAACTGGTACAGAAGGGATGGGTCACTTCATCCACGCGCCCGCGATGGAAATCGAAGCCAAAGGCGGCCACCAGCACGCGGCCCAAATTGCGCTGGGTCGCCAGGTCAAAATTGCCCCGGAGGCAGGAAGTGTCAATCGTGACCCCGGATTCCGCGACCGCCTTGACCAGACGTGTGGTTTCTTCCCGCAGGGGGGTGAAGATGGCTTCCACATCGCGCGCCTTCATGCCGGGTTCAAACCGATCCAGCAACGGATCGTAGACATGATCGTCATAGCCCTGATACGCGGCATATTCATGCGCCAGATCCACACACTGCTGCAACCAGGGGCAGAAAAAGGGCGTAGTCGGACACGGCGCGGGCCTTGCGCCAATGTTCATTGGCCAGGGCGTACGTTTTCCGTTGACCGCGCCACATACTCCGTGGGCAGATTGCGTTCCAGGCGGTAATCGCGCGCCGTGACCCGGGATCAGGGCGGCATCGTCTTCATCCGCGCCCCCCTTCGTCCACCAGAGGGCTGCAATTCTTCCAGCCAAGCCCCTACTTCATCCGCCACGAACAGATCGTGGGTGACCTTGGATACAGTAGCCATCTGCATCGCCCGGGCTTGCCGATGCCCCTGTGGGCATAAAGGCTTCCTGGTCATAGTGCATCAGGGCTGGAGGCGTGGCGCAGATCGGTAACCGTGGCCAGACGTTCCTTGAGGGCGTTCAGGGTTTCTTGCATGGCGTTTCAGAAGCTGAGAAAAAGGGGGAGTCTGCAGTCGGGGCCTGGATGGATTTCCAGGGAGCCCGGAGGGGTGGAACCCAGACTCATCCAGGCAACGTAAAGACGGGATCTTAGCACAGAAACAGGTATTGTCTTCATTCCCGCAGGAAATACAGCCATGTCCCCCATGCTGCCTGAGCGGCACATGATTCCGAACCGAATTCCGATGAAACCGGGCGGGCCGTCAACTGCCGCATGCAGGGCTGTCGCCCCGCCCATGGGACAGACGGGGGTTGTGCAGGTAATGGTAGAATAGCCACGGATTCAACCGCGCAAGGCAGGATACCATGCGTTATCCGTGTCCAGGCTGGCGTGACATAGCGGTAATTGGTCTGTTGATTCCTGCTTACGATGCAGGGGTTAGGGCCACAGGCCAGGACTGCCACTATATTATGCCTGCAGAGAAACAGGCATGCAGAGGCACATCGGCCAGACCCGTGCCCAAGCTTTGGCCCCACAAGGATCACATAATGCCCATTGTGAGATGCAGATGAGCAATCCCCATCCCGGCAACCACATCCACCCCCATGCAGCAGGAGCGCGTTTCTACCGATGTGCATTGCAGGTAAACCCCTTCGCGTATCTTGAGGATTACGGAAATCCGGGAGCATTCCACAGCGAAAAAGAACACAACCAGGCCATTATTGATGCCTGCCACACACATGCGATTGAAGCCATTGCCGTAACGGATCACTATCGCGTCCCACACGGCCCAAAGCCTGATTCACGCCGCGGAGGAAGCAGGCATAACAGTCTTCCCTGGTTTTGAGGCTGTAACGAAGGATGGCGTTCACCTGCTATGCCTATTTGATCCGGGCACGGAGATGCAGTATCTGGACAGAATTCTCGGCGCATGCGGGATTCACCAGGAGCCCCGAAGGTTCCCCCTGTAGGC
>CAXXOQ010000114.1:0-3721 GCA_963664185.2 Caldilineaceae bacterium
CACGACAGGGCCTGCGGCACCGTTCCCTTAATCCGCGACTGCAGGCTGTTGGCACAGATGACCGGACCAAGGCCTGGTGGGTGCAGGAAACAGCCCAGGACCGCAGGCAAAGCCACAGTTGCTTCATATACCCCCGACCCCTGACCGCATCTTGATATCCAGACGTTGGATATCACAGAGCAATCCCGCAAGATCGGTGCTGGGAGACGAAATTCCTCATTCTGTCTGCCTCAGGTTCATCTGGCAACCAAAGTCTGCTTGCACCCCAACCGCATGCAGGACAAGAGAATGGAAAACGCCATGATTCGGACAATTGTCTGCGAATCGTTGCTATAATTAGAGGCAATAGCTTGGCTTGAGTCTCCATTCTGGTTTTCGTTGTCGCCGCAGACTCCGGTCGTGCCTGCCCAGGACTGGACCAGGATCTCTGTCTGACGAAAACCTGCAGAATCCTCCGGTGGTTTTGGCATTTTCCCAAGAGCAAAGGACTTCACCATCCTGCAAGACGTCGTGACCCAGGTCCACCAAGCAGGGCAGGAATCGGCGGGAAGCATGGATGATATCACCCGGGCCACTGACCACGGCCCTGAATCAGGCCGCCCTGTCCCGGGCGTGATCGGTTGCTGTCTGATCGCATGGGACCGGCCAGAGCGAACTTTCCTTTTTGCGCGCCCTGCATGGTTCCCATGAAACTGACACGAAACAAGATTCGCATCCTGCTGCCTGTGCTGCTGCTGTGGCTCGGATTGGCAGTTTCCGGCAGCGGCACGTTAGCCGGCACCGATCTGTTTGATGCGGAGGACTACCAGTACCAGGATTGTCCCTTTTCCATGCGGTTGCGGGCTCTGACCAATGTACAGCTGGAGCCAACATCCGAAGCCGATCAGCTTGCAGTGCGCTGGGACCCACCGAATCCCGCAACTTGGCACCTGCCTGGCTATACCGCCGCGATTACGGTCATTCTGGATGGTCCCGGGGGTCCCCGCAAGCAGGACGCAGCGTTGGGCACCAGCCATGTAGTCTTTGAGGATCTTGATCCGGCGGGAGATTGGCAAGCCCAGGTGGCCGTGACGGATAGCCGCGGATGGGTACTCAGTGACATCGCGGAAGATGCCTTGCACCTTGGGGCCCGCAAACCCGCGTTTTCGGCCCCTTTCATGTACCGGAACACCACTACGGCTACGGAAACACAGGTCGGGACCTTTTATTATCTGGGCTTCCATTACAACTTTGACAACTGGTATGTGGCTTCAGGACGCACGGTGCCGCTTCGTCCCCGCTTCCGCGTGGGGTTGCGCGATGGCGTTGGTGACAGACCGGCGGGCTCCGACTTTGCCCATTTTCGGTTGCGCGTGGAAGATGGCAACGGCGATGACGTATTGGGATTTGACGCGGCTACCATCACTGACAGCACTTACCAAAATGCCGTATTCGTCCCGGGGCAATGGCTGATGTCTGACATGCCCGCAGCGCCTGCTGCACCCTTTGCCAACATCCGTCGTGACCGCGGCGTCGATCCCACGGTGCCGGCCTCCCACGAAAGTGCCTCCTCTGTCTACGCCCACTATTACACGGACACCAACCATCCCCGCCCCAAGATTGCCGACGACATTGATGGGGCCCTGATCCGGACGGATCAACTGTCCTTCTTCACACTGGCGGCCAAGGATAGCAATCGCACGCTGACGGCCCAGGTGCCGGACGAAATCTACGATCTGCCCAATGACATCTATATTCCGGATGGAACGTATGTCATTTCGGCCTGGGCCGAAGCCGCGAACGGGGCGCGGATCAGTCCTGTGTCCTCCGTCACCCTCAACGTGCAGGAGCAATTCACAGGGATAGGCCAAACCAACATGCACTTCATCCGGCCTCACACCTCAGGCTTGGCCCTGGCCTCGTCCAAAGTGCTGGCCAAATTCCCGACCTCCGTTACAGAACCTGATCGGCAATCGGTTGAGGATGCTTCCATCCCCGTTGACGTGCAGCTCCCACCGCCAGACTCCGGTCACGTCGCTACGGCCCATGCCAAGCTGGATTCCACCCTCAATCAGGCCGTGGCCGCGCTGGGGCCATCCGGGGCGGAAGCACAGGCCTCAGGGAATGCGGGGACAACCGCAAATGCGGGCGCAACCAGACCCGTCATGTTCTTCACCCAGGACGCCACATCCACCAATGCCCTGGTAGAGTTTCTGCAAAACAACGGGGGCAGTCCCGACAATCAGGGGGATACCTATGTTGAAGCGGATGTGCCGGTAGACTTGCTGGTACGCGCGGCAGCCCAAGCGGGCGTGCAAAGCGTGAAAGCCATCATTCCCCCCAAACCCCTATGGGGCAAAGCCGGGGGCCAGGGGGCCACGGTGCATGGCGTGGTACCTGACTGGCGCCGCCGCGCCGCCTACTATGGGGGCCAGGATATCCGGGTCGGTGTGATCGATACGGGCTTCCTGGACTTGCAGAAACTGATGGGCACAGAACTGTCCAGTTCCGTGGTAGCGCGATGCTATACCGCCCGGGCCACCTATACTTCGGATCCGGCCGATTGCGAATCCATCACCGTACACGGCACGGCAGTCGCCGAGGCCGTCATTGACATCGCACCGGATGCATCGCTCTACATTGCCAATCCCGGCTCATGGTCAGATCTGCGCCAGACTGTGAACTGGATGGTGACGCAGGACGTGGACATCATCAATCATTCGGTGGGCTGGCTCTGGGATGGTCCCGGCAATGGCACATCACCCTATACGAACAGTCCACTGGGTACGGTGGACGTCGCGGTGACAGGCGGTATCCTGTGGGTGAATTCAGCCGGCAACTCCGCCCGCGAAACATGGTACGGCACCTATACGGATTCCGACGATGATGGCTGGCACAATTTCGCCACCACGGGCGTCACCAGCGAGTGCAACTATCTGTATTTTTGGGTATTTGCCGACGAACTTATCCAGCTGCAGTTGCGTTGGGATGACACATGGCAGAATTCCACCCGCGATCTGGAGCTGGTGCTCTTTTATGAGGCAACACCCGGCGGCAACAGGACAGAGGTGGAACGCAGTACGGGTACCACAGGTGTCGATACCGATCCCTGGCGGTTTCTGGAATATACGGCCGCGGCGAGTGGCTTTTACTGCGTGGGCGTGACCTTCACCAATCGCACCACCCCCAATCTGACCGCACCGGGTTGGATTCAGATGCAGGTTTGGAGCGGTCAATTGCTGTGGCATCCCTCCCTGAGCGGCAGTATCGGCAATCCGGCGGAAAGCGCCAACTCCGGTCTGCTGGCCGTGGGGGGCCGCGAGATGGAATACCCCCGGCACCATTGAATGGTTCAGCAGCCGGGGACCAACTCCTGACAACCGCATCAAACCCGACATCGTGGGCGTTGACCGGGTAATGGCGGCAGCCTATGGCAGGCTCTTTGCCGGCACCAGCCAGGCCTCACCCCATGTGGCCGGATTGGCGGCCCTGGTTTGGCAGGCATTTCCGAACTATACGCTCACGGAGGTCGTCAACTACCTGCAAACCTATGCGCTTCCGCGCCCGGTGAACAACCTGGATCCAAACAATGTCTGGGGGCATGGTTTGGCCCAATTGCCCGCTACGGCCACCAACCCTCCCACCCATGCATCCTTGCCGATCATGGGCACCAACCAATATGGCAAGGACTACATTCACCGGGGTCCCGCCAGGGTGTTGGGTCTAACCATTCTGGAAGAGG
>CAXXOQ010000115.1:0-22017 GCA_963664185.2 Caldilineaceae bacterium
GCGTGTTCGGCCTGGGCCGCATCCAGGGCCTCGGGAGTCAGTTCCTCCAGTTCATAGAAGTGTTCCGCGGCGAGGCGTACCGCTGCGCCATACCCTGTATGGCGGCACCGCTGCCAGGCATCTTCCACCGCGCGAAACCTGTCCGCAATGGTTCCGGCATCCGGATTGGTCAGATTTTCGGCGTCTGCCATGTCGGCACCTGCCACTACCAAATCGGCAATCACATAGTTCTCGAACAGGGAACCCAGAATGTCAAGGTTCTCTGGCCGGAAACGCTGATGGCGAAACAGGTGTTCATGTGTATCACACATGGGGGTTTCCAGAATCTTGTGCACAAGATCCGTGTTGCCCAGATCTGACCAGCATGCAGGAGGCATGTTGGTGGCTCTGTTCATGATGGTTTCCTCGTCTCTATGCCTTTCCTGTACACAACACTGACCATTGGGAGTCGCACACGCAAAGAAGAAAAATACCTTGGAGCATCAGGCAAGTCCACCGCGGTCACAAGCCATAAGGGTTGCCGGCAGCGGTCCATGCCATTGCGGCCATCAGCTTCCCACTGGGGTGCTGTCCCGCAGCTTATGGTGCCAGAGAATGCGTATGAGAACAAGAAATCATCAGAAGGCAGATTGTGGCTTACAGAGGTTTCTGAAGATTACGTCATGGCATGGGCAAGGCAACACCCCATCGCCCCCGGTGAAAACCACAGGGTGGAAGGTGCACTACACGCGCTGACAGGAGAAAGCCAAGGAATCCCCCTGCTGCGATGGAGCCTGAACCTTGATTGCCCTCTGTGCGTGACTGAGGAGATCGATATACTGTCAATCCAACCTGTAGCCATGGAACATGAACCAACCGGGCAAGAGCGCGGGTCTCTCCGAATGTATTCCTTTTGCCGTGTTTTCTTGTCCGTGATTCTGCAAATGCCAGATCCATGGGGTGGTTTTCCCTATACGGGACCACCCTTATGCATGGCCCTTGGCATGGTGTCTTGCCCCTTGGCCGGAGGAGAGCCGGGCATTGCTCTCAATCGCCTCCGCTTCGGCCACCTGACTGTCTTGCCTTACGTTACCCTACAGGTTCTGGCGGCTACCCAACTGCCCACGCCCCTTATCGTGCATGCCAAACCTGGCATTCCGAATCCTCTCGTGTCCAAATCGTCCTCGCCTGCCCGGCATCAGGAACAACAAGGACACCCAAGGGGATGCTGCAAGGTCAGAGCCCCGTCCAGGCCGTAACCCAAGTGGCTGTAAAGACCCGATTTCGGCAACACCTCGTCGGCCATGAAGACTTCCAGCTGATCCCAGAAACTGGCAGGCACCAGTTTTTCCGTTTCACTGTTGGCCTGGGCTCTGACGGCAACCAAGGAAAGACTTGCCTGGGTTCCCAGCGTTACCGTGACCAATCCCGTAATGTACAGGAAATCCCGCCGGTTCAGTCGCCCCGCCTTCCGCTGTTCCATATCAACCTCCCGAACCTGCCGATCTGCCCCAATTGTACCACTATCAGCATACGTTGCGATCACGGGAAAAACCAGAAGACATCCGGGTAGCGTACCGCGCTTGCTGCCAGGAGCCATCACCCAGCATTGAGGCCAATCCGTACAGGCACGAGCAACTGTTGCCGTGCTTGGCCTGACTTTCAGGTGTCAGTAATGGCCATAGGGTCCCAAAGCCCCCTTGAAGCACTCCTGCTGCAGGGCAGGGATCTCCTGGTGGCACCGTCTGCGCATGGGACTGGCATCTGGATCAGGTGCAGTTCTGGGCCATCTGTCTGATTTGGCACTTTTTCCCGGTGCCCTGCTCCAGCTATACGCCCATCATCCTTCTGTTTGGGGCATTTGGCCCCAGTTTGGCGCTGCCTGCATGTTAAGATTGTGTCTTGGCACGACGCACCCTTCATCTGGACATGTGGCTTGGGCAGCCCGGCAGTTTTCGTTTCCATGACCAAGATGCCGTTGCTCGCTTCCCTGATCCAGGCAGGCATTGCCAGGGGCAGGTTTGGTTTACCGGGCTGGCAGACCCGTGGCAAAGGGCTGGTTCCTGGAGGGTCAGGGACGTCGGAAGTTCCCCCCTTGTTCAATGTGACAGAGACAAAAGGTGATTCATGTACAGCTGGACCTGCAGGCGCCGTAATGCTTTCTTGACCGGAGTTTGGATAATCCTGATTTTGACGGGAATGGCTTTGGCGGGTTGCGCCATGCCTGAGACACCACCGGCGGCGGAAAGTGCCGAGGTGGAAGCAGCGCCATCCCAGGAAGATGCCACATCCGATGCCCAACAGGATGAGAGCGCCACGGAAACCACAGAAGCCACAGCCCCGCCTGCAGAAGAGGATTCTGCCGCCGAGGAACCCCTGGCCATCGCCGAGTATGTATTGGACAGCGATCAGACAGAAGCCCGCTTCATTGTGGAAGAAACCCTGGGAGGGGCTCATGTCGTAGTGACAGGAGTTTCGTCCGCGGTCACAGGGTCACTCAAGACCAGCCCGGATCAGGTAGCAGCCACGGAAGTGGCCCCGATTGTGATTGACGCTACATCTTTCATCACCGACAACAACATGCGGAACGGTGCCATCCGGCGGTTTGTGCTCTACACCAATTTGTACCCGGAAATCGTCTTTACGCCTGCTGTGCTGCGCAATGCACCCGAGTCGGTCGGTATAGGGGAGGATTTCGAATTGGAGGTAGAGGGCGCTCTAAGCGTGATGGATACGACCAGGGATATCACCTTCCAGGTTTCCGCCCGTTTCGAAACCGCAACCGAGCTTTATGGTTACGGTTCCACGACAATTCTGCTGGAGGACTTCGGTGTCTCCGTACCAATGCCTCCGCGCGTCACTTGGGTGGCTGACGAGGTCATTCTGGAGCTGGAATTTACCGCAATCTCCCAGACTTCACCGGACAGCGCCGGACTCACGAAGACAGTCCCCCAGATCACCCTCGTACAGCTGATAGATCCCCTGGATGAGCCGGAATTCTATTGCCTGGATGTACCCGGGTTCGGGGCATCCGTGCAGCTGGACTCCGCATTGATGGCCCATACATGCAAACGCAATCAGGCGGCAGACGAGATATTTGCCTATGATGCGGCCTCGGGCCGACTTTCCATGCCGGCGTATGACCTGTGCATGGAAGCAGACGGCACGGCCAGAGGCAGTCTGTTGTATCTGGCTGCCTGTACGGAACACGCCCACCAGAAATTCCAGTTGCAGGAAGGCGGTTTCATTCGTCTGTTCGATACCGAACTCTGTCTGACGGTAACCGATGGTGAGGGGATGCCCGCAGGAGGGCGCAGTCACCTGCGCCGGGATCTGAGTTTGGAGGCCTGCACCACACTCACGCCGCACCTGGCCCAGTGGCAGATGCCGGGTACTTTGCCCAGGTAACAGAACCATGTGGGATGTAATCCGGAATTTGACCACCGGACACGGGAATTGGGGATTGCGATGGCAATTCCTGCATGGGCCAAGTACCTCTGACCGTATGGCGACAGATCGGGTCGGCAATCGGATGCGATGTCCATAGCCAACGATGCCCTGCCTTTTCGGAATGAGCCCTGGGGCGGGGACGGGAAGGATCAACCGCAATTCTGGTTCATCGCACCATCCCGGTATTGACCTGTTCCTTCGTCCCCGGCGGGTTTCTCCGCTATAGAGGGCTATCGTCTGTGGAAGACAGCCCGGGAATCTCAGGATACCATCCGCAACAGATGCCCCCTGATAACGCCAATCCGCGGTACCAGGGCAGGAATCGGGAAACGGGACCGCTACATTGGGCTGAAGTATACGACCCGGTCATGCAGAGGCTGGGTGGGTCGGGCATTGTTCGGATAGAGCGCGGTAAAACGGGCAATCTGTTCCCCTGAGACGGCTACCGGTGACGGGAAGACGAACCAGCTTACATTTTCCGTACAAGGCGGAGTTGTAAGCGAACCGGAATAGCTGAAGTAGGATCGGTCTGTCGGCAGCAAGTCCGTGATGTTGCCGGTACCGCCATCCACTATCTTCTTTTGGCCTGGTGCCGTTGGCAGGTGCTTCCACAAACGATGCACGAAATCATTCTGCGGACCGGCAGTCAAGAGAATGCCTGCGACAGCCAAATGTCCACGGGCATCGCTATGCACAAAATGCACTTCCATGTCCGACAGTACGCCATCCCTTGTATGTTCACTCCGGTGATGGAAATGAAACTGCTGCAAGTCATATTGGCGCTCCCCGGCGCAAAGCTTGTTGCCAGGTCCGCAGGAAACCTGGATGGTATGTCCCGTGTCAACGATCTCGAAAGGGGAATCAGCGTAGTGAAACGCAAGATCATGGGGTTTGGCTGTGGTGTCAGCCGTCAGGTCAATGGGGGATTGCGATACACCAAGCCTGCAAAGGGCAAACTGCGGCGCGAGTGCACCCCAGTGCGCAGGACCGGCATCTCCTTCATAGCCCCAGGCGGCATCGGAGGTTGCAATTCTTTCTGCCATGGACAGGGATTCCTCAGAAAAAGCCTGCAGATCAACGTGGCAAGGCAAGACTTTCGGATCCGTTCGCGGAATTCGTGCCAACTGCATTGCGACATGGTCCTTTTCCTGTCCAGCCACATTGGAATCGTAGCAACTGGATGGACCGTGGCGCAAGAATTCAATCGGACTTGCTTTTCTTCTTGCTTCCTCCAGCAGACACATGGGACAAACTGTATGGACAGGCCTTTGGTCAGGTTGGACAACGACACGATGCCCGGTTTCCTGACGTCAGGCATGTTCCGATAGCCCACCGAGGGCAGATCCCCTTGGGGGTGAGTTGCCAATCCGATCCAGGCAGGATGCGGCACGCGGTGTGGCGGCAACCCATGCCTTGTCGCCATGCCTGCTTCCTCCTCATGTACTTGGTGCCGGAGGCTTCAGGACCTGGCATTGCCTGTCCCCACACATCCAAAGAGGCGCTCGCCCTTATGCCGTGCTGTCAGGGGCAGCCATGTCGTGGCCTTGCCACAGGTCACGGGCAATGGCGCCCTGGGACTGCAGGGGAGGCGAAATGTCCAGCAAGTGGCATAGGGTCGGAATGACATCCACCGCCTGAATGAAACCCAGCTGTGAGGAGTCTCGTTCATACCCCTGTTTCAGTCCGGGACCGGCAAGCAGAAACGCGCCAAAACTGGAGGAAAAGCCATTGTCAGTCGGCAGGAATCCTCCATGATGGGCCCCATACTCCAGGGGCGCCCCTACATTGCCTCCCCCCTGGATCCCTTTCCATTGGGGATAGTAGCCACTGACATAGTCATGGTCGTACACATACACGACATCACCGCATTGCTCTCCCCATTGCCCCAGGATATAGGCATCCCGTTTGGGCAAGGCAATGGCAATTACGGTCTGGCCCGTTTCTTCATCCATCCATGTACGCAGGGCCGTCAGCAATTTTCTTTCGATGTCCTGGAATTGGGCAGAACCTGGCTCTGCATTGATTTTTATGTCAAATCCGCGGCGCGGCAGATAGGCTGTGGTCTGATCCCAGTCAATTTCGGTGCGGGGAATGCGATCCTGATCCTCCGCAACGGCCTCCGCGCCGTGCCTCAGCGCCAGAAAACCCTGGTCATACAGGAATTTGCGGACATTCACAACCCGGACATCCGGGTAGGCTCCATGATCCGCCAAGACACCCACGTACACCTGATGCTGATCATATTCCTGCTGGGTTTCCTGCATGCGGGCGACAATGGCATCCCCTACCACATAGGCTTGCCGGAAAAGATCCATCATGGCCTCCTGGCGGTCCGGATCGAAACCGGGACAGACCGGATCCACATCCGCCAGATGAATGTGGTTCAGATAGTCAAACAGGTGCCAGTGGCAGGTGAAATAGGTGCAGTCCCGCTCCGTAAGCATGTAGTGCCCGGCTTCGGCAAACCACTGCCCCTGGTAGGCACATTCTTCCAGCGCCGTAGCAAAGTCTGTCATGCCCGCGGTATAGGGAATCATGGAGGCATGTTCCTGATAGGGACCAAACCGGTGATGCAACTCTTCTTCCAGTTCTGAATCCCCGTAACAGAAACCGGACGTATACGTGATCTGGCTCCGATACAGCTTGAGATAATTGCCGCCCGGATCCAGTTCCATGACCTTGAAGCGCAAGGCCGCCGTGACCGGCGTCTCCGGCATCTCGAATTCGTCCACGATCCATGCTGTCCACTGTTGCGGCAAAGCCGCGCCCACAGGCTGCCGTCCGTCCTTGGTTGCAAACAGATGGACCTGATCATATGCCTCCCCGGAAGCTGTCACCAGCACATGATAGGTCTTCGCGGCCTTGCCAAAACGGGATGTGATGGTCAGTTGGGTTTCCAGAGGCGGCTTGTGACTGGCCGGCATGTTGTACCAATCCACAGCCTGCGCCAACATGGGCATACCCTCGATGCTGCGGGATCCGGGCACCGGCGCACCATCATGTCCAATCATGAAATCGTCACCGCTGCCAGGACCCGTTTCGTAGGCCTGACAGGCCGCCACCTCGAAATCCGTGTGCGCGTGGCCCGGATGTCCCAGACCGTCGATGATGGAACTGGTACGGTAACCGGATGGATACGCTCCGGGATAATGCAAGGCCGCTCCCTTCAGGCCGACGCGTTCCAGGGCATTCCACATCCGCTCTGCCCGGTTGCTGCGGCCATCAAAGCTGTCAATGTCATAGCCGGGGGCCAGGGTTGTTTCCCAGGTGGATACCTGATGGGTACCTGTATGCGCACCTGTGGAAAGGGTAGCCCAATTGGTGGGCGTCCAGACCGGAAACGAGCAATAGGTTTGGTTGCCTGTACCTTCCCGCAGGAGCCTGGCAAAGGCCGGCAACGAGCCTTCCTGCACAAAGTGCCTAACCATAGGCAAGATCAGTCCGTCCATTCCGTAGGCGTAGATTTTCTTGGCCATGCGGCCTCCTCACAGCTCAATCCCATAGATGCGGCCACAGGTTCAGGGTCTCCTGTGGCTTCCTTCAGATGCTCAGTCCGGCCCCACCATCCACCTTGAGATGGGCGCCCGTGATCATGGACGCTTCCTCTGAGGCCAGGAACAGAAAGGCCCGGGCAATGTCTTCCGGTTGTACCAGGCGTCCCATGGGCGTGGCTTCCCGTCGCCGCCGATAGTTCTCGGGCCTGTTGATGCTCGTGGATTCGTCATTGGGGCTATGGGCTGCATTATCCCGCAGAAACGGCGTATCGACATGACCGGGAGACACGATATTGCATCGAATCTGTTCCCGGGCATAGGCTTGTGCCGTACTGACCGTCAGGCCGTGCATGCCTACCTTGCTGGCCGCATAGGCGGGATTGCTGCCTGCCTGGCTGGTCGCCAGGGAACCCACGTTGATGATGGACCCCGATCCATGCTGGCGCATCGAGGGTATGACGGCCTTGATACCCAGGAAGGCCCCCGTCAAGGCTGTCTGCACAATGAAATGCCAATCCTCTTCTGTCTGTTCATCAAAGCCGTGGCGAATATTGGCGCCGGCAATGTTGCAGAGGATGGAAACAGGACCGAAGGCATCCTCCGCCTGGCGCACAGCCTGTTGCCAGTCGGCACGGCGGGTCACATCCACATGCTGGAACAATCCCGGCAGGCCCAGGGCCGCCAGCTCCGCCTGCACGGCGTGTCCCTTTTCGTCATTGATGTCGGCGATGCAGACCCGGGCGCCTTCGCGGGCAAAGAGCAGGGCCTGCGCACGCCCCATCCCGCTGGCACCTCCGGTTATGATCGCTACCCTGCCTGCCAGGCGATCCATGGCCAACCTCCTGCCCCTTCGTGCTTGTCCCAACCGCCACGCATACCGTATCAGCCGGGCAGGAAATCCGGTTGGCCCGTCAGTTGCGCTACCACATCCGGGTCCAGTTCCAGCCCCAGGCCAGGGGTATCGGGGATGGGCAGCATGCCATCGCTGTCCAGGTGCCAACCGCCCAGTTTGAGCGAATCCACATAGGGGGAAGCGGCGATGTATTCCACCAGGTCCGTGTGGGGAATGGCAGAGGCCAACTGCAGGTCGGCCGCCAAGCCCACGGCGGTGTTCCAGCCATGGGGAATGAAGCGGATGCCATTGTCCTCCGCCATCCAGGCAATGCGGCGCTCCTCCGAAATGCCGCCGACCTTGGTCACATCAGGCTGCACGATATCGAAGGCGTGCGCCTCCAGCCACGGCTTGAAGGCTTGCCGGCGGGTCAATACCTCGCCCCCGGCGATCGGCAGGGGGGCCCGCTTGCAGAGTTCCACGAAATCGGACAGGTCGTCAGGCCGCAGGGGTTCTTCAAACCACGCCACCTGGTATTCGGCCAGCATATGCGCGGTGCGCAAGGCCCATTTGTAACCGTTGGGCCAATAGGCGTCGCTGGCCCCGGCATCTACCATCAGCAGACTGTCGGGCCCTACGGTGTCCCGTGCTGCCTGCACGATTGCCTCATCCAGCGCATCACTGTGTCGGCCAAAGGGTCCCCAACCCATTTTGAAGGCCCGATAGCCCCTGGACTGCAATTCCTGCAGGACTTCCCGCAAGGGTTCCGGGGCATCCATGAGCAGTGAGGCATAGGGCATCACACGTTCCCGATGCCGCCCGCCCAGCAGCCTGCCCACCGGCTGTCCTGCAGCCTGGCCGCAGATATCCCACAACGCTATGTCAATACCACTGATGGCATGGGTGATGGCACCTCCCCGCCCCATCCAGAAGGTATTCTGGTGCAATGTTTCCGACACGCGTTCCGGCTCCAGGGCATTCGCCCCTTCCAGGAGTGGCCACAGGACCTTCAGCGCACCCTGGACCAGCGCTTCGTGGGTAAAGACACTGCCTACACCGTAGATTTCCGAGTCGGTCAGGACCACAAGCAGGGTATGTACACAGTCATCCTCCTGGATCTCCTGGCTCCAGCCTCCCTTGGGGGTGACACCCCGCAATCCAGCCACCCGAATTTCCGTGATCTTCATGAATGTTCTGTTCCTGGCCACGCCAAAGTCCTGGCCGCAGTCATGAGCGAGAGAAAGCGGGATGGCAGGACAGTCCCGCGGCCCTTGGGCTTTTCCCGGACGGGTCCTGTTTCACCACCCACTGCCTAAGTCTACCAGTGGAACAGGAAACCGCATATCTGCCATGTCTGCCTGGCCTGTATCTGGCCGCAGGTACAGACCAGGCAGAAGGGCAAGGGACGAATTGGGGACGGACTTTCCTGAACTGCGCTACCCCTTCGGATTCGTTTTCTGCTATGCTGAAAACTCCGGCATGAACTGATTCCAAGGATAGGGAATGACGATGGAACTGAAGTGGAATTCCGACACCGAACTCTTTGCCCTGATGCGCACGCACCTGTTTCCGGCGGTCGTCGGCGACGTGATGGACACCGAGGGGTTGCGCTACCAGTTTCTGCCACCCCAGATCCGGCCCATTGACCCCGCCATGGTCGTGGTCGGACGCGCCATGACCGTGCTCTCCCATGATGTGTTTCGCATTCCCGACAGGGAAGAGGAGGCAGGACCGACGCCCTTTGGTCTCATGATGGAAGCCCTGGACAGCCTGCAGCCCCAGGAAGTCTATGTGTGCACAGGCGGTTCGCCGGATTATGCCCTTTGGGGCGAGTTGATGAGTTGCCGGGCCCGGTATGTGGGAGCAGTCGGCGCCGTCCTGCATGGCTATCACCGCGACACCAGGGGCATCCTTGACGTAGACTTTCCCACGTTCTCCTTTGGGGCCTATGCCCAGGATCAGGGACTGCGGGGCAAGGTGGTGGACTATCGGGTACCCATTGCCATTGGCCGCGTCGCCATCACCCCGGGCGATATCGTCTTTGGTGACCAGGATGGCGTGTGTGTCATTCCCCGGGAGCACGAAGAAGCCATCTTGCATGCGGCCTGGACCAAAGCCATGGGGGAGAATACGGTGCGGGATGCCATCCTGAAAGGCATGGGGGCCGCAGAGGCCTTTCGTACCTATGGCATTCTCTGACCGGAGACGGGAGCCAACGCCATGTTGAATTCGCAGTTGATCGGCTGTGGCCAGATTACCTGGCGAGATACTGCGCCCCGCCAGATTCTGTCCGAGATCGCCCGGGCCGGGTATGCAGGGGCCCCCTTTGTCGAATCGGATGCGGCCAGCCCCCAGGCCCTGGTCGCCCTCTACAGAGAGTTTGGCCTGCAACCCGCCCCCGGCTACTTCAGTGACGCGTTCTGGCAGGTGTCACGGGAGCAGGATATTCTGGAAAAAGCGCATCGCCATGGCGCCTGGGCCCAGGCCCTGGGTGTGACCGAAACGTTTGTGGCGGCGGCGGGAACCACCGAGCCCATGCCTTCCGGGCTGACCCGGCGGCAGACAGCGGGCCATGTCACCGCGCAGGATGGCTTGCCCGCAGCGGATTTTCGGCACCTCGCGGACATGGCCAACCGTATTGGCGAAGTCATGCTGCAATATGGCGTGCGCACCTGCTTTCACAACCATGTGGGCACGCCCGTGGAAACCGAAGCAGAATACGAGCAGCTGATAGCGATGACCGATCCGGACCTTGTAGGTCTGGGCCCCGACACGGGCCATCTCTATTGGGGTGGGACAGATCCCGTGCCATTTGTACAGCGCCATGCCCCGCGCATTCGGGCATTGCATATCAAGGATGTTGATGCGGACGCTGTCCGCCAGGGCCGGGAACAGACCTGGGATTACCAGACTACCGTCGGCGCCGGTTTATGGCAGGAACTCGGGGCAGGCGGCATTGACTTCCCTGCCCTGTTCACGGCATTGGCGCAGGCGTCGTTTGCCGGCTGGTACATCGTGGAAACAGATGTCACCCGGATGGCGACCCCTCTGGCCAGCGCTTTGGCCAGCCGCCAATACCTGCAGCAATTTGAAGGGGACTGATGGGGCGGATGCAGCTTGGGGAGCGTCTGTCCCGAAAGGCAGGTCCCCTGCAGCAACACCATGCCATGCCGGAATTCCTGTCGGCAAGAGACTGGGAGTTCTGTATTCTGTAGCGTAAGGAAGGCGTAGCTGCGGACGCGCCTTATTCGCCGTCCGCCTGAAAGGTCTCAGTTGCCTTCCCCCAGGCGCTGGGATTTGGAGAATTGCTCCTCCTTATCCGCCTCGCAGGTGGCGCCGAGGGGTTCGGCACAAGGCGCATCCAGGCCCTGGGCCGACACACTGTCGTCGGTCAATTCCAGATAACAGCGGCAGATGTACCCCTTCTGTCCCAGGTTCGGTACCGTGACCTTGACCCAGTTGCCGTTTTCGGTCAGGGTCAGACCATGTGTCTCCGCGCCGGCCTTTATGGACATGAACTTGTCCAATGAAGGCCAGGACCGTACATACAGATCGACTTCCGGGACATCGGCACGCAGTCGTACCGGTACAGGGGGATTGAGTTGCGACTCGAATTCCTTGGGCTCTTCCAGGGGCACGGCAGGGGCCTCGGCTTCCTGTTGCCTGCCGCCGCAGGCCGCAACCAAAAAAATCGCCAGCAGGACGAGCAGCACCCGAACCCGTGTTTCAGGCCTGAAAGTCCATGTCATGGTGTTCATTGTCAACTCCCTCCGCCTGCTGCATATGCAGCAAGTATCCGCCACCGCAAGATCGGGCTTTGGCTGTCACCGCTTCCGGGATCGGGTGATGCCTCCGCCTCTTGGAGGCATCACCCACATGCATAAATGTCCAATGACGGTTGGTCAGCGTCTATTCGGAATCTGACGTTGAAGTGAGATTGAACATCACAAACTTGAATTCCGGCCACCACGTGAAGGGTACGGCATACACATTGTCCGAAGTGGGCCAGCCTTCCCAATACGTGCTGTTGAACGGCATCACATACGTCGTCTGGACCACGGCGAGGCCGGGCAGCTGTTCGAAGTAGATGCGCACAGCCTGGCGATAGAGATCCTCAATCGCCGGGTCGCTCGGACTCATGGCCTCGATCTGTTCCATAACCTCCGTCAGTTCCGGCACATCCAGGCGCACCCAGTTGCCTGCCGTAGCCCGTTCCCCAATGGGCTTGACATTGGTGTGCTTCCAGTCGGCGAAGGTCATCGGACCCTCCGCCCAGTCGCCGCAGAACCAGTGGGAGGTCATGTCATAGTTGCCCATGTCCCGGTTTTCGTTGAACGGACCCATTTCGAGTTTCTGGACATTGGCCTCAATGCCAATCTTGCCCATTTCCTCGGCCAGATCCAGCGCGATGTTGTGCGGGGACACGGCAAAGCTGGGCACCATGATATTGAAGGCCATGCGATTGCCTTCGCCATCGATGCGCACGCCGTCGGATCCCTTCTCAAAGCCCAATTCGTCCAGAATCCTCTCGGCGCGGGCGGGATCGTAATCCAGTTCGAATTCCGCGCGGATGTCCTCGAAGGAATAGCTGTCATGCACGCCCCAGTCTGCCCAAGGGAAGCGGGCCGGCACCGTGGGGATGCCAAACAGCAGATCCGCGGCCTTCTGTCGGTTCAGCACCGCGTTGATCGCATGGCGCACCTCAGGCAGGGACAGCGGATATTTGGCGGTGTTGAAAAACACGCCCCGGGGACAGGGATCCCGCCAGCCTGCCAGAATTACGTTCGGATTCGCCTCCACGGCGGCGGCCTGCAGGGCGCCATCCGCCAGCGAATGGGGATGGTCAATCTTGTTGACGCGCAGATCGGCAATTTCGGTTTCCGGCACACGCTCATTGCGTATGACAAAGTATTGGGGACCGGCCTCGTAGCCCATGTCCCGGGCCCAATAGTTCTCGTCCTTCTCCCAGATGATCATGAACTGATCGGGGAATTCTTCCTTGAGGGTGTAAGGACCTGTCAGCACCGGCGGATTGTTTTTGAATTCCAGCGGGTTCTGGCCTTCCCAGACATGCTTGGCCTGGACGGCAAAGCCCCACGCCCGGGCAAAGTGCATGTGAAAACGCGGATTGGCTTTGGTCAGGTTGATGACGGCAGTATGATCGTCCGGCGTCTCGACCGTATCCACCCATTCCTGCATGGTAGCGCCCCAGCGCAACGCGGCATCCGATTTCACCATTTCGATGGTAAATGCCACATCGTGCGAGGTGAAGGGCGTGCCGTCATTCCAATGCGCCTCCGGCCGGGTCGTGATGGTCATCTGGGTGTAGTCATCGTTGTAGCTGTACCCATCGGCCAGCCAATACACAAATTCACCGGTCGCCCAATTGATGTTGAACAGGTGCTCCTGACCCGCCTGCCACATGCCCCGGGTATCACCGCTGGGCACGAAGGGGTTGTAACTCCCAAAGACGCTGAAGGTGCCGGTTTCATTGATAATGACAGCCTCGTCCCGCGGCACAGGAATGTATTCCCCTGCCACATCCGATGCCGCCGGTTCCGGTGCGGCCCCTTCCGTGGGTGCCGCGGTGGTACAACCCGCCAGCGCCATCAGGACCAGCAACAACACCGGCCAAACATATCGAATTTTCATTACGATGTCTCCTTATGGAAAAATGCCTAATCTGAGCCAAGACAGCAACATCGTCCCGTCTCTCCGGGACGATCCGTTCCAGTTTCCCCGATGAGGATACCTTGAACATCAGATTTCTCTCTTCGCCACGAGAGTGTATCACGGTCCCCGGAAACACCCCAAGATTCCGGGTTTCCCGGTTGCGGGCAGATGCCACTGCTTTGGGGTTCAGGCCGCTGGCAAGGGCATGGTCACTTTCACTTCCCTGCCCTCCTGGGCCGCGGAACGCAGCAGACCATCAATAATGACATTGGTCATCAGCGCTTCCCAGGGATCTATGGGTGAAGGCTGGCCGGCCCTGATGGCCTGGTAGAACGCTTCCGTTTCCCGGCGGAACTGTTCCGGCGGCGGACTTGCCTCCACCTGCAGTTTGACATCCGTCAGTACGCCCCCAGTCGTCACGATACACCACGACCTCCGGTGTCAGCTGCAAACCGCCCTGGGTCCCCAGGAAAAACGTCTCGCCTACGGACTCCATGTGCATGGCCCATACGGACTTCAGCACCAGGACGGCACCGTTGTCGAAACGGATCCAGCCGGCACCGAATTCCTCCACATCCAGCAGATCCGGATCCCACTGCCAGTGCACGCCGCGCTTGGGGGGACCGGCAAATCCGATTTCCGTGAGAGTCGTACCACTTACCGAAACCGGGAGCGGATGTCCCATCAGCCACAGGGCCGCATCCAGGGCATAGACACCTATATCGGCAGTTGCCCCAAGACCCGCCGTAGTCTGGGAAATGAACGTGCGCCCCGGGATGCCGCGCCGGCGCTGGGCAATCGTCTCGGCGTAGTAGATGTGCCCCAGATCCCCGCTCGCGCAGATTTCCCGGGCTGTCATAACGTCATCCGAGAAACGTGTCTTGATGGCGCACATCAGCAACCTGTCATTCGCCCGGGCCGCCTGTACCATGGACACCGCATCTGCCAGGGTCGCGGCCATGGGTTTCTCGACCATGACATGCAAGCCTTGGTTGAGGGCATCCACCGCAGGCTGGGCATGGGCCTGATTGAAGGTGCATACATGCACAGCATCCAGGTCCGGGTGCTGCACCAGCTCTTCGTGTCGTTCATACGCATGCGGTATGCCATAGAGATCGGCCATCTCCCGGGCCTTGCCCGGCACTACATCGGCCACGGCCACGACATTCACATCCTCCAGGGTCGCCAGGGCCCGCAGGTGGGCCCGGGCAATGCCCCCCGCCCCGATGATGGCAGACTGCATTTTGACTTCTTTCATCTGGGAAATCCTTTTCGCTGCAGGAATTCAGGCAAGATTCAGTGTCATCCTCAACGCATTTCCTATTGTCTGTCAAACACGGCTGACGGGTTCTTTGGTATAAAATGCGGTCTGGCTTCAATTCCATCCCATATGGTTGCGGATTACCCGGCATCCGGCGCACGCTTTCCCTTTCCCTACATTGACAGGCTCTTCCCCATGAAGCCGATCCTGACCTATGTTGTAACGCGCCTGCTCATATTCCTTCTGAGCATCTGGGGTGCATTTACCGTGGCGTTCCTGTTCTTTCGCATGATGCCCGGCGATCCGGTTTCCGCGTATCTTACCTCCATGGAGTTGCAGTACTCCATGACCATTGACAGCCAGGATGCAGAGGCCATGGTCGCCGCCTACAAGGAAAAACTGGGCCTGGATGGCACACTGGCCCAGCAATACTGGCGGTTTCTGGGCAACGTATTCCTCCGTTTTGATTTGGGACCGTCCATGATTGGTTTCCCTACCCCGGCCCGGGATCATATCCTGCGCCATCTGCCATGGACCCTCTGGCTCCTGGGCACGTCTACGGTGCTTTCGTGGGGGCCTGGGCTTCATCATTGGCGGCATTGTGGGAACCTTCCGCAAGAATATAGCCTCGGATACCGTAACGAATCTCTCTCTCTTCATTTCGCAGATTCCTTCCTATTTCACGGCCCTGTTTGCCCTGTTTCTCTTTGGCTACTGGATTGCGGTCTTGCCCACCAGTGGCGCCTACTCCCCTTCCGTACAACGGGCTTTCAGTCTTGATTTCATTCTTTCCGTCGTGCGGTACGCCATCATGCCGGCTATGGCCGTGGTGCTGGTGGGCGTTGCCGGGACTCTGATTTCGACCCGCTCTCTCGTCATTACGATTCTGGGCGACGATTACCTCCACTTTGCCGAAGCCAAGGGCTTGCGACGTTCCCACATTCTGTCCCGCTATGTGTTGCGTAACGCCATGCTGCCGCAGGTCACCGCCCTGGCGCTGTCCCTGGGCTTCGTCATGAACGGGTTTTACCTCGTTGAAATCATTTTCAAGTATCCGGGCATGGGCACGCTCTTCCTGACCGCCATCTCCCGACTCGATTACAACACCATTCAGGGCGTAGTCCTGATGAGCATTACGGTAGTGCTGGCGGCCACCTTCGTGATCGACCTGTTTCTGCCCCTGATCGATCCCCGCGTCCGACTGGCCAACAACTGATCATGTTCCTGGTTGAAGCCTGGCAGCGCAGCAACTATTTTCGGGTGGGCATCGTCATGTTGATGGTGCTCGTGTTCATTGCCGTTTTCCAGCCCTGGCTCAGTGGTCTGCTCATTGGTCACGACACTTCGCCCATGTCTTTCGGCACCTTTGAACCCTATCTGAATCCCTCTGCCCAGCACCTGGTGGGCACGGACCGCCTGGGTCGTGACTGGCTGGCCCTGCTCTTCGTCGGGGTACGCGTCTCCATGCTGATTGCCCTGATTGCCGGCAGCACGGCTACCGGCATTGGCATCGCCCTGGGCTTCATCGCCGGCTACAAGGGAGGCTGGATTGACGCGATTCTGCGCACCGGGACCGACATGGTCCTGGTGATCCCCAGTCTCCCCGCTGCTGATCACGCTGGCTGCCCTATTTGCCCAGCATCGATATCCCGGTGATGTCGCTTTTGCTGGCCGCTTTTTCCTGGCCCTTTACCACCCGCGTCATCCGCTCACAGGTCCTCTCCCTCAAGGAGCGTCCGTTTGTGGATCTGGCCCGGACCAGCGACCAGGGGCGATATGAGCATCATTTTTCTGGAAATCCTGCCCAACCTGCTGCCGTACCTGGGCGTATCCGTAGCGGTGGGCATGAGTTCGGCCATGTTGGCGGAAATTGGCCTGCAACTGATTGGGCTGGGTCCCGGTGACATCAACACGCTGGGCCTCATGATCCAGTGGGCCGTCAATTGGGGCGTCTTCGCTCTGGGCAAGTGGTGGATTGTGTTTGCGCCCGTGGGCGCGCTCATCGGGTTCTTCGTAGCCCTGAACCTGATCAACATTGGGCTGGAAAACGCTTTCAATCCCCGTCTACGGGCGGTCACCGGAGAATAGCGGATCATGCCTGCCGAAACGCTTCTGGACATCCAGGACCTGCGCATCCACTACGAGAGTGTGCGGGGCACCTACAAGGTCGTGGACGGGGTGGACATCAAAATCCGCCGGAACGAGATCTTCGGGTTGGCCGGCGAATCCGGGTGCGGCAAATCCACGCTGGTCGAAGGCATCCTGCGGCTGGTCGTACCCCCCGGCCACATTCGCACCGGACAGGCCCTGTTTTATCCCTTCCCGGAAAAGGCCGATGAATGCATGGACCTGGTCCAGCTGGACTACAGCCAGATGCGGGACATCCGGTGGAAGCATCTCTCCTACATTCCCCAGGGCTCCATGAATTCCCTCAATCCGGTGATGCGCATCCAGGAGCAGATGTTCGATGTGGTGCAGGCCCACGAACCGGGACAGCGCAGTGACATTGAGGCCAACATTCGCGACCTGCTGGGTCTGGTGGGACTTCCGGCCTCGGTCGGCCAAGCCTATCCGCATGAGTTGTCCGGCGGCATGAAGCAGCGGGTCTGCATCGCCATGTCCATGCTACTGCGCCCCGCCCTGGTCGTGGCGGATGAACCGACGACCGCCCTGGATGTCAATGTCCAGCGGGCCGTCCTGGACATGATTCGCAACTTGCGGGAATCGCTGGGTGCTACCGTCATTTTCGTGTCTCACGACATGGCCGTCCATGCGGAACTGGTCGATCGCCTCGCCATCATGTATGCGGGCGAGGTCATGGAAATCGGCACGGTCTACGAGATATTCGACGCGCCCCAGCATCCCTATTCCAAACGTCTGATCCATTCCATTCCGGCCCTGGGTGGGGAACGGGTCCGGCTGGAATCCATTCCCGGTATGGCCCCGTCCCCTCTGGATTGGCCCCAGGGTTGCCGGTTTCATCCCCGCTGTCCCGATGCCCTGCCGGTATGTACCCGCGTGGCCCCTCGTCCTATCCCGCTGGAAGGTGACCGTGTCGTGGCATGCCACCTCTTTGATCCTGACATGACGCTGGAAGACGAAGCTGCATGAGCCGTCCCTTGCTCTCCGTCGATGGACTCACCGTCATTTTTCGCGACAGTGGCCTTTTCCAGGGCGGGAAGACCACCGTAGCCGTAGACGACGTTTCCTTTGCGGTGCCGTCGGAACCCACCCTTTTGACCATCGTCGGGGAAAGTGGTTCCGGCAAGTCCACCCTGGCCCGCACCATACTGGGCCTTACCCAGCCGGCCAGTGGCCGCATCCAGTTTGAGGGCCAGGCCCTTTCCGAATTCAAGGGGCCGGACTGGCATACCTATCGGCGTGCCGTCCAGCCGGTGTTTCAGGATCCGTATGCCACGTACAACCCGTTCTACCGCATTGACCGGGTACTGAAAGTCCTGGTCCGCAAATTCCATCTGGCTTCCAGTGCCACCGATGCCGAGCATATCATCGAAGATGCCCTGCGGGCCGTTGACCTGCGTCCCCAGGACGTTTTGGGCCGCTATCCGCACCAGCTGTCGGGCGGCGAACGCCAGCGGGTGATGCTGGCCCGCGTCTACATGATGAAGCCCAAACTCATTATCGCGGACGAACCGATCTCCATGATCGATGCGGCGTTGCGCGCCTTGTTCCTCAACATTCTCCTGGATTTCCAGGAACAGGGTATTTCGTGCATCTTTATTACCCACAACCTGGCCACCGCCTACTATCTGGGAGGCGAAATCATGGTCATGTGCCGGGGACGCATCATGGAAAGAGGGGCCATGGATGACGTAGTGCTCACACCCTCCCATCCGTATACCCAATTGCTGATAGATTCCGTGCCGTCGCCCAATCCCCATCAACGCTGGGAAGAGGACAGCAGTGAATTTGCCATTGAAGCCTCCGAATTCGAGTTCACGGAGCAGGCCTGTGTATTCCACGCCCGCTGCCCCCAGGTCATGGACATTTGCCATGGGCAACGACCGCCCTTCCTGACCGCCCATACCAAGGCGGGACAGCAAAGTGCCTGTTTCCTGTATCTGGAATCGGAAACAGGGCAGGATGCAGTCCGGGGCCAAACCTGAGTGTGCCGTATCTTGCCGCCTGAGAGTGTCCCGATGCTGCCTGTCCCTTGCTTGCGCCCCCCTTGGCCCTGGCAGCGAACCTGCCCCTCGGTATGACTCAGCGTTTGATCACCCGCATCTTTGGCTCCCGCCGGGAAGCCCAAAGCAACCTGACCCTGTCCGTAATGGCCTTCCCGGGCGCATTGCTGCTGTTTGTGTTTGCGTATCTGCCCATGATCGGCATCATCATTGCCTTCAAGGACTACCGTTTTGACGCCGGTATCTTCGACAGTGCCTGGGTGGGGCTGGAGAATTTCCGATTCTTGTTCGGGACGGACGCCGCATGGCGGATCACGCGGAATACCCTCCTGATGAACACGCTCTTCATCATCACGTCGACGGCCGGCGCCCTGGTCGTGGCCCTGCTGATGAATGAGGTCTACGCCAGTCGGATGAGCAAGTATTACCAGACCGCCCTCTTCTTCCCCTACTTCATCTCCTGGGTGATCGTCAGCTACTTTCTGTTCGCCCTCCTCAACGGCAATACGGGCCTGGTGAACAAGGTAGTCGAGGCCCTGGGTTTCGACACCATTCGCTGGTACCGTTCGGCCCAGTACTGGCCCATTATCCTCACCCTGGCCCATCTCTGGAATGGGTTGGGCTTTGGCAGTCTCATTTACCTGTCCGGCATCCTGGGCATCTCGCCCGAACTGTTCGAGGCGGCCCGCATTGACGGGGCCAGCAAACTGAACCAGATCCGGTATGTGACGCTGCCCCTGCTCTATCCGCTCATCATCATCCTGGTGCTGTTGGCCATTGGGCGGATTTTCCACGCCGATTTCGGTCTCTTCTTTTTCCTGCCCCGCGACACGCCGGTACTGTACCGCACGACCGATGTCATTGACACCTTCGTGTACCGGTCCCTGGTCGAGCTGGGTGACATCAGCATGGCGGCCGCGGCCGGATTCTATCAGTCGGTGGTGGGCTTCGGCATGGTGGTGCTGGCCAACTGGATCGTGCGCCGCATCAACGTTGACTATTCCCTCTTCTGAAGAACGGGCAGACAGGCATGGAATTGCTGCAGAAGACGGCCGCACCCGTCTCCCCCCTGCGACCACAACAGGCACGCACCCGGCTGCAGGGCAGCCAGGTGCTGGCCCACACCATCCTGATCCTGGTCACCCTGGTATGCCTGGTGCCCATGGTCCTGGTCATTTCGGTCTCACTGTCCGATGAAATCCAGATCGCCAGGGAAGGTTACAAGCTGTATCCGGTGGGATTCTCCACGCATGCGTATACGTACATTCTGCAGCAGCCACAGCAGATACTGCGTTCCTATGGCGTCACGTTCCTGGTGACCATTCTGGGTACGGGCATGGGTCTCATCATTTCTTCGCTGTTGGCCTGGCCGCTGGCCCGCCGGGACTTCAAGTTGCGTGGCGTGCTGTCCTTCTATGTCTTCTTTACGCTGCTGTTCAATGGGGGCATGGTGCCCTTCTACATTCTCGTGACCCGTTATCTGGGCCTGAAGGACAGTCTGCTGGTGCTGGTCCTGCCGTACCTGGTAACCGCCTGGTTCGTACTCATCCTGCGTACCTCTTTCTCCCAGCTGCCAGGCGAGATCCTGGATGCGGCGCGCATTGACGGCTCGGGCGAGTGGCGCATGTTCTTTCAGATTGTAGCCCCCCTGTCCAAACCGGTTCTGGCCACGATTTCCCTCTTCTACGTGTTGCGTTACTGGAATGACTGGTTTCTGGCCCTGCTATTCATTGATGACAGCAGCATGTATCCCCTGCAATACCTGCTGTATGTGCTGATGCGCAACATCCAGTTCATGGCCTCCAACCCCCAGACCACCGGGATGCCCATTCCCACACAGTCGGCGCGGATGGCCATGGCAGTGCTGGCCTTTGGCCCCGCGCTCTTCACGTTTCTGCTCCTGCAGAAATACTTTGTTCGGGGCATTACGATCGGGGGCCTCAAGGGCTGATCCCCTGACCCTTGCGTTGGTTTCGTATTTGGAGTTGTATCGATACAAGGAGAAATAGGTATGAAACGTCGATTCACGGTATTGCTTGCTCTGGTCTTGCTGGTCTCCTCTCTGGTGCTGGTGGCCTGCCCTGCGGCCCCGGCGGATGAGGCTGCTGAAAGCATGGCCGATGCTGCCCCCCTGCAGGATGATCTTGTGCCCATCACCTACACGTATGGCAGCCGTGGTGTGCCCGCTGATCTGCAGAAAGTCAACGACGCCATGAACGAGATTCTCAATGCGAAAATTGGTGTGCAGTTGACGCTGGAACCCATTGATTTCGGGGCCTACAATGAGAAGATGCAGTTGCGGCTGGCCGCGGGCGAAGAATGCGACATCATCTTCACGGCGCCCTGGATCAACAGCTATTCCAACAATGTGGCCAATGGCGTGCTGCACCCTCTGGATGACCTGCTGCTGGACCATGCGCCTGGCCTGTGGGCCAGCATGCCGCCCACCACCTGGGAAGCCGCCCGCGTCAAAGGCAAGATCTACGGTGTCATCAACCAGCAGATCTTCCCCAAGCCCTGGGGCGTACATCCGCGCAAGGACCTCATGGACAAGTACAGCTTCAGTCTGGACAATGTGGAGAAATTCGAGGATATGGAACCCTGGCTGGCGGCGGTACGGGATGGGGAGGGCATCACCCCCGTGTTTGCCAGCGATCGATCCGGCACCTCCCTGTGGCGCTCCCAATACTGGGGCTTTGATCCGATTGACGACGGCATTCGCGTGATCGCGGTCAAGGCGGGCGACGAATCCATGACGGTCGTGAACTCCTTTGGTACCGCGGAATTCCAGGCCGCATCGGATCTGGCCCGCCGCTGGATTGCCGAAGGCTTTTTCCCGGAGGAACCGGCACCGGACAGTGATGCCCGCGCGGCCTTCCGCGCCGGGCTTTTCGCCATGGGCTATCATGTGGAAAAACCGGGCAATGATGTGGAGGCGCAGGTGGCCTATGGTTTTGAGTTCCTGTCCAAGAACCTGACCAATCCCCTGATTCTGGACACCGCCGGTGCCATCGCCACCCTGAATGCCATTTGTGCTACTTCGCAGAATCCGGCCAAGGCCATGCAGGTGCTGGAAGAGTTCAACACCAATGTCGAACTGTATAACCTGTTCTCACGGGGCATTGAAGGCGAACACTGGGTGTGGGCCGATGAAGCCAACCAGGTCATCACCTATCCGGAAGG
>CAXXOQ010000116.1:0-9812 GCA_963664185.2 Caldilineaceae bacterium
CCACTATCGATTCCGTACCTGGTCGCTGGCTGATGGCAAGATTCCCACGGCATGGTTTGAACAGGCGACTACCCGGAACTATATCTGAAATGTACGGTCGGGCGCGGAGGCAACAGTCGGGCGCGGCACGCGATTGTCCATAGGGACCGGCTGTAGTACACTCAATCCCGAGCCCAGGATGACAGGCAAGGAAGCAAAATGCGCCAGGCGTGGCGGATGGCAGGCACGCGAGTCTTCGTCCCTTTGCCTCCCGGCCCGCATGTACCCATGGCATCCTTGCATTGACATCGACTGCGGTTGACCATGCAGCAGCGAGTCAGGTAGAGAACCGCAAGATGGTGGAATACATCGTTCGGCGCATCCTGCTGATGGTGCCAACTCTCCTGATTATCAGTGTGCTGGTGTTCACGCTGATCCAGTTGCCGCCGGGCGATTTCCTGACGAGCCAGATCCTGGCCATGGAACTGGAAGGCACGCCTCCGGATGAAGGCTGGATTGCCGCCATGGAGATCCGGTATGGCCTGAATCAGCCTGTACTGGTCCAGTATTACAAATGGGTACGCAATATAGTGCTCTTCGGCGACTTTGGGCGCTCGTTTGCCTTCAACAAGCCGGTATCGGAACTGATCTGGGAAAGGCTTGGCTTGACGGCTCTGATTTCCCTGGTCACGATTCTGTTCATCTGGATTGTCTCCATTCCCGTCGGCATCTACTCTGCTACCCACCAGTATTCGGTTTTCGACTATCTCTTTACCTTCCTGGGCTTCCTGGGGGTAGCCACACCCAATTTCCTGTTGGCGATCGTCCTGATGTGGATTGGTTTCAGTTTGTTTGACCTGGACATGGGAGGACTCTTCTCCAAGGAATTCCAGAATGAACCCTGGTCGTGGCCCAAGTTCGTCAACCTGCTGGAACACCTGTGGACGCCGGTCATAGTGCTGGGCACGGCAGGAACGGCCGGCTTGATCCGCACCCTGCGCGCCAATTTGCTGGATGAACTCAAAAAGCCCTATGTGGTAACGGCCCGGGCCAAGGGCCTGTCCGAGTGGCGGGTCGTGCTCAAGTACCCTGTGCGCATTGCGCTGAATCCCTTCATGTCCAACATTGGCAACATCCTGCCTGCCCTTATTTCCGGCGCCGCCATTGTGTCCATAGTCCTGAGCTTGCCCACCACCGGGCCCTTGCTGCTGCGGTCCCTGATGACCCAGGACATGTACCTGGCCGGCAGTTTTCTGATGATGCTCTCGTTCCTGACCCTGATTGGCACCCTGGTGTCAGATATTGCCCTGGCTGTTCTGGATCCCCGGATCCGTCAAACAGCCTCCTGAGGCATGCCACCTGTTGCAGGGCAAGGGACAAACAGCACCATGGCAACATCGGCATTGACCGAAGAACTGGCCGTAATCGGCGACCAGGCGGAAGCCCCGGAAGTGGCCAGTGCCTCGCAGTGGCAACTCATGCGCTGGCGCTTTCAACAGCACCGCTTGGCGGTTGTCAGTCTGTTTGTGTTGGGCGCCTTTTATGTATTGGCCCTGTTCTGTGAATTCCTGGCCCCGCATGATCCGGGCCGCTATGACGTCAAGTTTGTCCTCGCCCCCCCGCGGCAACTGCATTTCCGGGATCAGGATGGCTGGTCCCTGCGTCCCTTTGTATATGGGTATACCTCCGCCCGAAACACGCGTACATTGGCCCTGGAATACGAGGTGGATCGCACGCAGAAACACCCCATCCGCTTCCTTGTGGCAGGCGACACATACAAAATGTGGGGACTGTGGGAGATGCAGGTGCACCTGTTTGGCATCGAAGATGCGGCAACCCCCCTGTTGTTGCTGGGGGCGGATCACCTGGGACGCGACCTGATGAGCCGTGTGGTCTATGGCGCGCGTGTCTCCCTTTCGATTGGCTTGATCGGCGTCGTGCTTTCCTTTGTCCTCGGCATATTTCTGGGCGGTCTGTCCGGTTATTTCGGAGGCATTATCGACCTGGTCATCCAGCGGGCCATTGAAGTATTGCGTTCCATTCCCGGCATTCCCCTTTGGCTCACCTTTACCGCCGTTCTGCCGCCTGGCTGGAGTCTGATTCAGCGGTACTTCGCGATCACCCTCATTCTGTCCATCCTGGGCTGGGTAGATATTGCGCGTGTCGTACGGGGCAAGTTCCTGGCCCTCCGGGAGGAGGAATTCGTGCTGGCGGCCCTCCTGGCGGGAACCCGGCAGGTTCCCATCATCTTCCAGCACCTGATACCATCATTCCTCAGCGATCTGATCGCCCGCATTACGCTGATGGTGCCCGGCATGATTCTCGGCGAAACGGCCCTGAGTTTCCTGGGGCTGGGGCTGACCGATCCTGTCATCAGCTGGGGCGTGCTATTGCAGGCGGCCCAGCAAATCAGCGTGGTGGCATTGTCCCCCTGGCTCCTGATGCCGGGGGCGCTGATTGTCGTCGTAGTCCTGGCCTTCAACTTTGTGGGTGACGGATTGCGGGATGCCGCGGACCCCTATGCCCACTGATACCTGCAGGGACCCCAAGGACGCATGCAAGTTCGGATTGAACTGGTACTTTTCTGACAAAGGAGAAAGAAGCATGACATGGCTCAGATGTAATACCCCACCCCGACGAAGCCTGTTGATTTGGCTCGTCATGGGCCTCAGTATCCTGTTGGTGGCCTGCCGATCGGCGGTACCGGAAATTCCCGACATGGCGGCGCCGGAAGAGGCCGCGGCCCCGGCAGCCGCCGACCAGGAGGACATGCCTGACACCCAATACAAGGAAGCGCCTGTGCTCCAGGCCAGGGTCCTGGCCGGGGAGTTGTCCAATGTCGATGAACGATTGCCGCTGGAACCGCTTGTGATCACAGTGGAGGACTCGATTGGCACCTATGGCGGCCAATTCAGTACCTGGGACACCGGGTTTGATACCGGCAGCTGCCAGGAATCCACCATTCGCCGGCAGAACATGCTGTGGCGCAACCCCCGGACGACCGAATTCGAACCCAACGTCATTACCGCCTGGTCGTACAATGATGCATTTACCGAGTTGACCCTGAACATTCGCCGCGGCCTGAAATGGTCGGACGGTGAGCCGGTCACCAGTGCGGATGCGCTGTTCTGGTTTGCGGACATCACTTCCAACGAAGAACTGTCGCCGCAATTCAGCAACACTTTTACCACTGTAGGGGCAGACGGCACCCGGGAACGCATGCAGGTGGAGGCGCTGGATGATTTCACGTACAAGCTGACTTTTGCGCATCCCAATCCGGCGTTTATTGGGCGCCTGGCCTCCAATATGTATCTGCAACCTGGACACTATCTGCAACAATTCCATGCTGCCTACAACGAAGATGCGGAGCAGCAGGCCAAGGATGCCGGATGGGAGACCTGGATGGAGTATTTCGGGCAGCAAGCCGAAGCCGGTATTGCGCAGACCAATACCGAACTGCCCATGCTGGTGCCCTGGGCCCTGGCATCCGTAGACAGCTCCCAAAGCAAGATCTACGAGCGCAATCCCTATTTCTGGAAGGTTGATGCCGAAGGCCAGCAGTTGCCCTACATGGACAGCTATCTGCGTGCGGTCGTGGAAAGTGGTGAAGTGGGATTTGCCCGGGCGTTGACGGGGGAATGGACCTTCAGCAATGTGCTGCTCCCTGACGTGCCGCTGGCCAGCCAGAATATGGAACGCAGTGATTTCGACATTTACATGATGCCGTTGGCCACCGCAGCGGATGGCTACGCCTTCAGCTTCAACTACACCAGCGAAGATCCGGAATTGCGGGCCATCTTCAATGATCTGCGCTTCCGCCGGGCCATTTCGCATTCCATGAACCGCGATGAGTGGAACGAACTGTTTCACGCCGGCCTGGGCATCCCGCGCCAGGCCATTCCGGGGCCTGACACCAGTTTCTATGAAGAAGGCATTGACAAGCTGTACATAGAATTCGATGTGGAACTGGCCAATCAGCTGCTGGATGAAATCGGGCTGGAGTGGCCGGAAGGGGCACAGTACCGGAACTTGCCCAGTGGCCAGCCCTTCATTCTGGAAACCCAGGTAATGGATTCCCGGGCTGACAAATGGGAGATCATGAAAAAGTACTGGGAGACCATCGGCATAGGGTTGGAGTACAAACCGGTCACCGCCCAGTTGCTGCGTGAGCAACTGCAGACCAACGCCCTGCCCATTGGGAGCTGGGGCGGTGGCGGGCAGGACGAGTTTTATGCCCACACCAACCGACCCATTCGCTACATGCCGCCCTGGCATTGGCCTTCTCTGGCCCAGGGAGGAGCCCTGTGGGGCATCTGGCACGATACCGGAGGCGCGGAAGGCGAGGAACCGCCGGAACTCATCCAGCATCTGTTTAACCTGGTGGATGAGTGGCTCCAGCAACCCTATGGCTCAGAACGCTACCTGGAACTGGGGGCCGAGATTGTCCGCATCAATGCCGAGAATCTCTGGTGGTTTGGGGTGATCGGATATGATCCTACCGCCAAGATTGTCGATGCGGATCTCCGTAATCTGGCCACCGAGAATGTACAGCCGACGCACATTTGCGGTGCCTATGGTGCCTACCTGCCGGAACAGTGGTATTTCGCGGAACTGGATTGAGTAGGCCGGGCTGCAACGGAACGAAACATGCAGGCCCTGTACGGCATCTGAATCCGTACAGGGCCTGTTCCGATCATCATGACGATATCTTCACCGCGCAATCCCCTGCTGGAAGTGCGGAATTTGCAGGTTCAGTTCACCACCCATGAGGGCGTGGTGCGGGCTGTGGACGGCGTCAGCTTTTCCCTGGCCCAGGGACAAACCCTGGGTGTGGTGGGAGAAAGTGGGTGCGGCAAGAGCGTAACCTCAGAGGCTGTCATGCAGTTGGTGCAGCCGCCCGGACGCATCGTGGGGGGTGAGGTCATATTGCATGGTACAGAGGATACGGATTCCGGTGTCGGGAGCCGTACCGAACCGGTGTATCTGACCGATCTGGATCCGAAGGGATTGGAGATGCGGCGCATTCGCGGGGAGGAGATTGCCAAGATATTCCAGGAGCCCATGGCATCGCTAAGCCCTGTGTACACGATTGGCAACCAGATCGCGGAAGTCATCATCCTGCATCGGAAGGTGTCGCGCTCGGAAGCCAGGGATCTCACCATTGACATGCTGCGACGCGTGGGCTTGCCGCAACCGGAACTGCGATACAACAGCTATCCCTTTGAACTCTCGGGAGGAATGCGCCAGCGTGCCATGATTGCCATGGCCCTGTCCTGTCACCCGCGCCTGCTGATTGCGGATGAACCCACTACCGCCCTTGACGTCACCACCGAAGTGCAGATCGTGGAACTCATGAAGGAACTGCAGAATGAGTTCCACATGTCCATCCTGTACATTTCCCACGATCTGGGAGTCGTCGCCGAGATTGCGGACGCGGTCATCGTGATGTACATGGGCAAGGATGTGGAACGCGCCGAGGTGGAGGATCTCTTCTATGAACCACTGCATCCCTATACGCTGGATCTCCTGCGATCCATTCCCCGGGTGGGCACCCGAGAGCAGCGTCTGTATACCATAACCGGCAATGTGCCCAATCCGTACCATCTTCCCACGGGCTGTCCCTACCATCCCCGGTGTGCCCATTTCATTCCCGGCGAATGCGATGCCGATCGTGAAGTGCCCCTGTTCCAGGTCAAGCCGGACCACCTGGTCCGTTGCTGGCTGTACAAGGATGCGAAGGTGCATCAGGCAATAGGGGAATTGCCTTCCGATGGTGAAAGCCATGACTGAACCTGCAGGTGGCCCCACCGTGGCTCCCGGGACGGCACAAGGTGTGCCCTTGCTGGAGGTGCAGGGACTCAAGAAATATTTCCCGATCCGGAAAGGCATTCTGCGACGTACGGCGGGATATGTGCGGGCGGTCGACGATGTCAGTTTTGCCTTGTATCAGGGAGAAACCCTGGGTCTGGTGGGTGAGAGCGGTTCCGGCAAGACCACGGCCGGGCGCACGTTGCTGCAGATCTATCCGCCTACCGCAGGACGGGTGTACTTCGCGGATCCGGACAAGGGGCGTATCGACATGACGAACCTGGACACCGAGGAGCTGCGCCAGGTTCGTCGCCACATGCAAATGATATTTCAGGATCCCTACGGTTCCCTCAATCCACGGCGCACGTTGCTGCAAATTGTGGGCGAACCGTTACTGTCCTTTGGTGTGGTGAAACGCAAGGAGTTGCCGGATCGGGTGGCGCATCTGCTGGAAGTGGTCGGATTGCGGTCGGAGTATTTGACCAGATATCCCCATGCCTTCAGTGGGGGCCAGCGCCAGCGGATTGGCATCGCCCGGGCTTTGGCCCTGAACCCACAACTTATCGTCTGTGACGAGGCCGTATCTGCGCTGGACGTATCCATACAGGCACAGATTCTCAATCTGCTGCAGGACCTGCAGCAGCAATTCAATCTGACGTTTCTGTTTATCGCACACGACTTGAGCGTCATTGAACACATCAGTGATCGGGTGGCGGTCATGTATGTGGGCAAGCTGGTGGAGGTAACTTCGCGGGACACATTGTTCCGACAGCCTCGTCATCCGTATTCGGAAGCCCTGCTGTCTGCGGTATCCCGCCCTGATCCCAGGAGTTCCCAGCCACGCATTGTGTTGCAGGGGGAGGTAGCCGATCCCGCCAATCCACCGTCCGGTTGCTACTTTCATCCGCGCTGTGCGTACGCCGCGGAGATCTGCCGTACGGAAACCCCCGCCCTGCGCGAACTGGAACCAGACCATCTGGTCAGTTGCCACCGGGCCGAGGAGCTGTCACTGACGGGGGTGTCCCGGCTGGACCTGACCTATCAGGGTTCCCCTTTGTTGACGGAACCTCTGTCCCGCCCCCAGGCCTGAGCAGGAACGGATAATGGCAGTTTGTCCGCATACTTTGACGGGCAACAGCGTTCCGGATTTTATAAGGCAGGCTGATCTCTTGAGTGTATAGACTTGGGAGAACATGAGGACACCAATTGTGCCGTGCTCCAGAATTTGCGGTTATCCCCTCTGGCTGCAGTGGGACATTCTTCTTTGTGTTGCGTTATGGCAAACAAGATCCAGCGAACACCGTACTGCAGTAACCTCGTGTGCAAGTTTCCAACAGAAGGTAGTTTGCATTTGGCCATCCAAGCCCTTGGCATCTACCATGGCCAAAGCATAAGACCACGATTATACTGTCGGGTACAGTCTGCCATTCTGTCAGACGCCCAGAAGCCTCTGCTTTCCCCCTGCACATCCCCCTTTCCGCCTGTCCACGCCACCGCCTGCGCGAACTGCACCACGATCCCACCCTGAAGTCCCGTGAACAGGACAGCGTGGAGATGTACCTGCTCTCAGACCAGGGGTTGAAGGTGCCCCGGCGGGCCCTGCACCTGATGGGGGCCACCTACCGGAGCACGCAGGACACGCTGCCGCACAAGCAGGATCCGGCACGGGTGGCCCAGGCGCCGGAGGAGCTGGGCGACCCTCAAACTGCAGTCCCCGGCTGGCGAAGTCCGACTCTTTTTTCCTGGATGTATGCGGGTTCTCGCTCACATTGCTGCCCACCACCAGGTGACGTTGGGGTTGGGGCCAGCAGCGGCCCCACGTGCCCTATGAGAGTCCCCATAGGCAGCGCGCAAACGTGCTGGCGGCCCTTGGTCTGTTGGGCGGCCCCCTTCACCTACCGGAGCCATAACCTGTTGTCTTTCCTGTGCGGGACCCTGCCCCCGGGCAATGGCACCCGCCGGGTCGTGGTCCTGGACAATGCCTCCCTGCACCGCAACCAGGCCATTCGAGAGGTCCAGTCAGAACAGGAAGAACTGGGCATAGAGCTGTGGTACCTGCCCCCTTCGCGCCGGATCTGAACAACATTGAGCAGACCTTCCGGTCCGCACCTACACCACGGCCCAGCGCCTGATCGCTGCTAGCCACCAAGGGTTCCGCCAGCTGCGGCAACAAATCTGGTCTGAATATTTGGCCATGGCAGGTGCTTAGAAAAAACGCCCCGCTCAAGACGGGGCGTTGGCCCAGTGATACTCTCACTGGGGGGGTTGCCTATACAATATAGTGTGGCAGAGCATAACATAGAGTCTTCGAAACTGCAAATCTGGTTTGTTGCCCTCTAATCCCCAAAACGCATGACCGATTCTGCCGCAACCTTGACCATTCTCCACGCCCTGACCCACTGTGCATGGAACACTCCCTGTGAGCGCCTGATGTAGACTGACGTGTGTTTCACCAAGCCCCAAAAATGGCGGATAGCTTTGACCCCGTCTGTTTCCAGTCAAACCCCTGCGCATCCCAAAGCGGCCTTCGGGCTCTGGCCGCCGCTGGACATTGAAGACAGGTGCTTCAACGACCATATGGGAAATGTCGTCCTATCATCTGCCACGAAGGATGAACTGGTACTGAGGCGTCGGGCCTATTGGCTGAATCGGAAAGGGGCACGCGGCAGCAACCAACCAGGGATTCATTACTGTCCATTATTTCCAGGCAGAATCTGTTCAAAGTCGAAAATCTGCGATGGCTGATGGAGCACGCATGGAAAGGAAGTATCCTGTGAAGGTCACATTAAGGGACCAGAAAGCCTTGATGGCTGTTTCCCCTGTAGTCCTGTCGGCTTACGCCCGTGCCGCTGGCTGGGCCAGGGCTGAGCCATACGGCGAACATTCCGACGTATATGCCCACGAAGGGTTGCCGGAGATTATTGTGCCGCGAACACAGCACCTCGGTGACTACGTTCATGTTGTGGCGCAACTGATCGGGATTTTCGCGCAGGTTGCCAATATGGATGAACTTTCCCCTGTACCACGACTTGGTAACGGCAGACCGCGATGTCATTCGGGTGTAGGTTGACCGTGCGGATAGTGGTACTGTGGCCATAAACGATGGGATCGACCTTGTTAACGGGGCACGTGACATGCTCCTGGCCGCGGCTTGTTCCTTGCAGGCCCCAAGGCCGCTCTACCGTACAGGTGCCAACAGGGAAGCCAATGAATTGCTGCAACGCGTGCACTGGGGGCAGCCGGAACAGGGCAGTATTGCCCTTACCCTGTTGCCTCCTGTTGTACCGCCTCCTGTGCAGGCCCCATTGGACACAGACAAGGCATCGGATGGGGATCCGATGGAACGTCGCGTGACCCGGCGTCTGGCTGATGCTTTGGCAGCTACCCGCCAGGCGACTGAAGGGACGGTGAGGGGAGATCCCGATGCCTTCTACCAAGCTGTGACCCACGGTGCAAGTGCCAACCTGTGTGAGGCACTGGTGCAGCTCATCACACCGTTTCCGGCTCTGGAAATCAGTCTGGTTTGGGCCCGGACGCGCCCGGTGCAGAAAGTGCGGGACACCTTTCATTTCGCCAACGCCGATGCCCCTATCTTGCGCGAGGCTGCCCGGTCGTTCCGGGATCGCGAGCCCAAACCCGATGTTCGGCTATTTGGCTTTGTGCAAGGGCGTATTCGTGACAGGGAAGAGACGGATGGGGCTATTGCCTTCCGAACCTCCATTGAGGGTCAGCCCCGATCGGTCAAGGCTGTGCTGAACCAGGCCGATTATCACCAAGCCATCCAAGCGCACAAGGACAGGTCTCTGGTCATCCTGGAAGGCGATCTGGAGCGATTCGGTCAGCGATGGCGCATGCTGAACCCGCACATCACAGGAATCATTCGGTATGAGGATGTACCCGACGAGGGCGAGTAGCAGCCTGCGCAGGAGACACCGAACTTGCCATGCAGTTTTGGGCAAGCAGGTCTCTCTCACTTACGGCTGAGCCTTAAAGGATGCCTGACGGTTGACTTGGGTTTCGGCCCT
>CAXXOQ010000117.1:0-8048 GCA_963664185.2 Caldilineaceae bacterium
TGGGATAACAGCTGTATGGTATGGCAGGTTTCGCGTGACGAGGCACAGGGCAAGTTGCGTAGGGAAAGGGCATGATTGGGCAGCAGTCCTTCTGGCTTGGGAACAGGCCCCCGGGCTGGATATGTCCCTGTGCTATACTTTCGGGAAAAGAGGCAAGTACGGGTACCGTTGCTCCCATGGGACATCTCGGATTTTTCGATTCTGACTCGTTACCCCTGCGGGGCGTGGATGACTCGTCAGTCTCACAGGCAGAGATAGAATCGCGCCTGCGGGAGCGTATCGGTTTTCATCTGGATTACGGGTGCAATCTGCTCCATATCTATGTCCCGCTTTTACCTGCACAGTTGGTGAAGCAGGGAGAGCAATTGCACCGGGAGGGGACACAGTTGCAGCAGGATGCCCGGAATTCTCCGGGAACAGCTTGCCGGGCAGTGTTGCAAGGGGCCGTTCAATGGCTGTTCCAGGTTGCCAGTTTTTTCCGGCTCATCCAGCGAGTTGCCCCAGTGGTATGGCAAGCCTCGGGGGTCGAGGCTTCCGGTTATGTTCCCTTGCCTTCAGGATCTTCACCCGTCCCTCCCCACCAACACCCGGAAATTGTCGAGGAACTGGAGAAATTGAACGCTGCTATTGACAGGCTGGAGCAGGGCCAGCAAAGCTTGCAGGAAAACCAGCAGCGCATGCAGGAAAACCAGCAGCGCATGCAAGAAAGCCAGCAGCGCATGCAAGAAAGCCAGCAGCGCATGCAAGAAAGCCAGCAGCGCATGCAGAAAGACGTGGAAGACCTGCAGCAGGGCCAGCAACGGCTGGAGAAAGATGTACATGGCCTGCAGGAAGGCCAGCAGCGACTGGAGAATGAAATGCAGAACCTGCAGGCGAATCAACAGATCATGCAACGGGACCTGCAGGGCCTACATGACAAAATTGATGTTCGCGTGAATGCAGAGGATCTGGAAAACAAGGTTGTCAACCTCTGTTATCGCCAGTTGTACAGCACACTCAAACCACTATACAAGGATCTGGACCTGACCATAAGAGAGATTTGGCGGGACCGGGACCAACATGATTTTCCCAAATGGGAAACATTCCGCCAGTCCCTGAATTTGCCCGATACACTGGAAGAGTATGTAAGACGCATGGACTGTGTGTTTGAGGTGACCTTGCCTGGTCATATGTCCCGACCGGGGTTGTTGTTGGTCGCCGAGGCCACCAGTACGCTGGACGCAGACCATATCGAAAAAACTGTCAGCGCGCGACGGGAACTGGCGAATGCAGGCCATATTGTCCTGGCGCTGTTGGGGTACTGCCATGCCTCTGCAGACCTGTTGCGCCAGGCCCATGCGGAAGGATTGGCCCTGTTTGTCATCCAGCCTGCCGTTCAGCACCTGGAATACCAGGAATACCCCTCGGCTCCTTCTTTGGCAGAACGCATCCTGAAACATGTCAGGGAATTCCAGTAGACGGATACGAACCCGCATTCCCCAACTGCTCATTCCCGCAAGCATTCCCAGGCAGGCTCACACACCTGTCCCTGCTTCCTTCATCGTCGAATCCACTTTGGAGTGGCCTATGCCCTTTTTCATTCCTGCAGAACGAGACGCCCTTGCCCCATTTGGAGCGGAAGGTCCATCCCTCAAGACGTTTTGGGGAGACAATATCATGATCTCGCTGGTCGAAATGGACTCCGGCCAGGTGGTACCGCCGCACAGCCATCCGGAAGAACAGGCAGGATATGTCGTTGAAGGTACCCTGGAATTCACCATGGAAGGCGCAACGCGTCAGGTAGGCCCGGGCGAGATCTTCTTTATACCGGGTGGGGTGGAACATGCGGTTACCGTAGCCAGCCCGGGTCCGGCCAAAGTGGTAGATATTTTCAGTCCGGTGCGTGACGACTACAAATACTGAAGGCAATCCAGGAATTGACCCATGAAGATAACGCGTGTGGCGCCCATTCTGGCGGCTGGTGCCAGCCGCATCTACATCTTTGTCAAGGTGGAAACGGATCAGGACGGCCTGGTGGGCTGGGGGGAGGCATCCCTGGAAGGCAAACCTCGGGCCGTGGCGGGGTGCATTCAGGATTTTGAGTCCATGATCGTGGGGGAAGATCCCCTGCGCATTGAGTTCCTGTGGCAGATCATGTACCGGAGTGCCTTTTGGCGGCAAGGCGTCATAGGCCTATCGGCCATTTCCGGGATTGACCAGGCCCTGTGGGACATCAAGGGCAAAGAGTATGGTCGGCCCGTGTACGAACTGTTGAATGGTCCGGTCCGGGACAAGGTGCGCATGTACACCCACTTCGGTGGCACAGATACGGATTCCACGGTGCAGAGTGCCTTGGCCATGGTGGAGAAGGGGTGGAACGCGATCAAGACCGTCCCGGTTCCCGTCACCGAAATTGTGGCTGGCCCGGTCAAGGTCAAGGAGGCCGCGGCCCGCCTGCGCGCCGTGCGCGAGGCGGTCGGCGACGATGTGGACATTCTGCTGGATTTGCATGGTCGGCTGACCCCCCAGATGGCCGTGCTCTACGGTACCGCCTTTGCCGAATCCAATCCCTTCTTTCTGGAAGAGCCCTGCCAGGCGGAAAATCCCCGGGCGATGGCCGGTGTCCAGGAGAAACTGATCACCCCCATCGCCACCGGCGAACGCCTGTTTACCCGCTGGGGATTCCGCGAAATCCTGGAATGCAATGCGGCCAGTGTCCTGCAGCCGGACTGCTGTCATGCGGGCGGCATCACCGAACTGCAGAAGATCGCCTCGATGGCCGAGGTGTACTATGCCGGGATGGCCCCGCACAATCCGTATGGACCGCTCTCCACAGCTGCCTGTGTTCACCTGGACCTGGCAACGCCCAATTTCCTGATCCAGGAAATGATCGATGCCGATGCCGACCCGTGGGCCCAGGAATTCGTAAAGGAACCGCTGACGGTATCCAACAGTTACATTCATCCTCCCCGGCAGCCCGGCTTGGGCGTGGAGCTGGACGAACAGGCTTGTGCCCGCCGACCTCCGGATTTCACCCCGGGGGGAGCCGGTGCCCTGGCGCGCCAGCATTACGGGGCGTTTCATGCGGATGGCGGCGTCGCGGATTCCTGACTATGGATGTGGTTTCGCGCATTGAGGTGTTTCCTCTGCAGATTCCCCGCCCCGTTCCCTATCTGGGCCAACTGGAAGAAGGCGTGGCTCCCAACGCCCGGGGAGTGTTTGTGCGCCCCGGGAATCGTACCGTGTACAGCATTCACGATCATACCGTCCTGATCAAGCTCACGACCCGACGCGGTCACGTGGGCTGGGGCGAATGCTTTGGGGTGGTAGCCCCGGAAATCGTATCCACGATCGTAGAGACCCTGGGCGAACCCATGGTGATGGGGCGCAGTCCGCATCAGGTCACAGAGATCTTTGACGATCTGTATGACAGCCTGCGGGTGCGCGGTTATTTCGGTGGGTTCTGGCTGGATGCGATAGCGGGCCTGGACATGGCCTTGTGGGATCTGCGGGGCAAGATCCTGAACCTGCCCGTATCCCTGCTGCTGGGCGGGCAGCGGGAGACAAGATTGCCGGCCTATGTATCCGGCTTGCCCGAACCTGACCTCCAGGCCCGGGCAGACCTGGCCCAATCCTGGATCAGGCGTGGTTTTGCGGCTGTCAAGTTTGCGGCAGCCGTAGCCCGGGAAGGCGAATTGGCCGAGATACAGGCACTGCGGGCAGCCCTGGGACCGGAGCCACAGATCCTGGCCGATTTCCACTGGCGGTATACGTGGCAGGAGGCGGTGGCACTCATATCGTCAATGGAGCCCTACGGCCTGGCGGTAGCAGAAGCTCCCGTGCCGCCGGAGGATATCGAGGGACTGCGGCATGTGGCCCAAAGCGTCAGGACGCCGATTGCGATAGGAGAGGAGTTGCGTACGGTCCACGAGTATCTGCCCCGTTTCCGGGCCCAGGGCATGTCCATCATCCAGCCGGAAATGCTGCATATGGGCATCACCAGTTTCCATCGGGTGTGCCTCCTGGCCGATGCGTTCCATTGTCGTGTCATGCCCCATGCGACGGTAGGGATCGGCTTGGGCCAGGCGGCCAGTCTGCATGTATCTGCGGCCATCCGGAACTTCAGCATGCATGAATACCAGCATTCCATCTTTGACCGGAATCTGCCTTTGGTGAACACGAAGATGACATGCGAGAAAGGATACTTTCACCTGCCACCGGGACCGGGGCTCGGCGTGGAACCCCGTGACGCGGTATTTGACTACGTGATGACCGTGCCATGAAAGATCCCATGCAATCCGACCCGCTGGCCATACCCCTGTCCCAGGTTGCCCCATCCGCAGCCCACAGGGTCCCTTGCCCTGAGGAAGCGCCGCATGGCCGACAGAAGTCCAGTCTGCTGGATCTGGCACCTGACGCATGGGCTGCCTGGCTGCGCCAGAGAGGAGAACCCCGGTTTCGCCAAAGCCAGATCGAGAACTGGGTGTATCACCGGTATGTGGACCGCTTCGCGGCCATGACCAATCTGCCGCCAGCGTTGCGTGCGCAACTGGACCTGGAGTTTGCCGTGTTGCCCCTGGTGCTGGAGACCTATTCCGTTTCGGCAAACGGGGATACCCTGAAGGCCCTTTTCCGGCTGCAAGACGGGGAGTACGTCGAATCCGTACTGATGCTGTATGACAAGCGCCAGACACTGTGCATCAGCAGCCAGGCGGGTTGTGCCATGGGATGCAAGTTCTGTGCTACAGGCTTGGGTGGCCTGTCCCGCAATCTCACCGCCGGCGAAATCGTGGGGCAGGTCCTGTTCCTGTCCCGAATGCTGGCGCAGCCCCATGAATTTGGTGTTACCCTCAAGACACAGCAGTCGCGGGTCAGCAACATTGTCTTTATGGGCATGGGAGAACCCCTGCACAACTACGATGCCGTCTGGTCCTCCATTCGCTGTCTTGTGTCGCAACGGTATTACGGCTTGGGAGCCCGGCATATCACGGTGAGCACAATCGGTCTGGTCCCGCAGATGCTGGCCATGGCGCAGGAGTCAATCCCGGTACGCCTGGCTGTCAGCTTGCATGCCCCTGACGACCAGTTGCGCACGCAACTGGTGCCTCCGGCCCAGCGCTGGAAACTGGAAGCCATTCTGGATGCGGTCAGGCGTTACATTCAGACCACAAACCGCCGGGTTACCTTTGAGTATGTCATGCTGGCAGGGGTAAACGACGATCCTGCTCTCGGCAGAAAACTGGGAAAGCTGCTGCGGGGATTGCTGTGCCACGTAAATCTGATACCCTTCAATCCCATTCCGGGTGATACGTTCCGTTCCCCTTCCGACAAACATATCCAGGACTTTGCCGCCCAGGTGCGCGCATATGGACTGCCGGTGAGCATCCGGGTGCGCCGCGGGGTCAAAATGGATGCAGGTTGCGGCCAGCTGCGTCTGCGCACTGTATCCCCACAGGTTCCGCAGGACCTGTAACATGATGGGTGCGGCTATCCTGAACGGGTCCCGTCCGAAGCATCCAGTAGTCTGGCATAGTTACCACCAGCGAGTACCAACCCTCGTGCATGTGGGGGAGTTGTCCTGCCTGTGCCTGTATCGGCTCCAGCATCCTGAGAGCTACGCCCACCAGGACATCTCCGCGTGTGGCCCCGGATCGGGGATCGGATCAACCTCTGGCCAGGGCTTCTGCGCCCGTTGCCTTTCCGGTGCCTGCCCTATGGGGTCAGGCCAGGACCGGAGCCCCTGAGGGACAGGGAAGCAAAAGGAAACATGGCGCCGAATTTCCCCACTGCTCACATCATGCTTGCTCCTGATCCCAAAACTCTCCGTTTCAGGGACTGCTGGTACCAGTCTCTTTTTCGTAAACACTGCTAGCCCAATATCCAGGTTTTAGATGAGTCGGCCCGACCCAACCGTTCCGCACGAGTTCCTTCGCGATCCTGCGGTTGACAAAATAATGTCCCACCAACAGCACAGACTGGTTTTCGCGGGCCCTGTCGGCAAGCATCCTGGCCGCCTGCTGGGCTCTGCGTTTGGCTTGTCTCACAGACTCTGCTTTGTACGAATATCCCAAAAACCAAAGCAAACGGAAAATCACAGACCATAACGAAGTGTCTGCCTTGAGCCATTGCCATTTGCCATGAGGAAGCTCCCATTCACGAAACAGCTTGCATGCAACGAAGTCTGCTCCCGGACAGAGGGTCTGCATTGATTCAATGGAACGCCGCAAATTGCTGCATAGTTTCAACCGGCACGTGACAGCCATATCCATGGTTGCCTGCGCAGGCGAAGAGCTTGTGCCAATACCTGCCTGATTGTATTCGTCGATCCACGCGGCAAACTCGCAGGCCGAGATGCGCGCCTGGTGGGCAACGCTGGATTCGCCATGCCGCAAAAGAACAATTCTCACGCTCTTGCCCCCATGAGAGGGAATCCTGAAGTAGTGGTAACGGTCCTGGACTACAGTGTATACAGTCCTGCGTTCCATAGCCTGCCGGTTGCCCCGGGTTTGTTGCCGGGCAGCTGATCCAACTGAGGGCGATACGGGACAGGCATTCTGAAGCGCAGATGCCCTGTTCCGATCTTTCCGTAACAGGGAGCAGTCTCCTGTCACCCCATGGTGGGACAACTGGCGTGGACATGGGCTGGCAACTGGCTCTTCCCATGCCGGGGTGGTTTTTCAAGTTGTGGGGTCAATGCCCAAGGCGGTCTTTCCGACCAAGGGAATTGCTTCGGCCAACCTTAATCTGGTCCAAGCCTGCCGTGATCTTTGTACCCACAAGGGCAAGTCGGCCAACTGGACTATATGGAAGTGCCGGGGGATCTGCAGTCGGTAAGTCAGACCCGCACCGGGCCGCAAGGTCTATCGGCTGAGTGACTTCAGGCAGGCAGTACAGAGCTTGCGCGAAACAAACCGGCCATCTTCCCAAATCCGGGCTTTCTGGATGTTGGGGATTCCAGCGTCTGCGTGTCGCTTTCTTGGACCAGGGACGATTGTTGCCGTACATGGGGGCCTTTGGTGCAGTTTTCACATTTGGGCATCGGATTCCTCGGAACAAAACGCAGGAGTCTGGAACAGAATCTGGAGACGGGAAAGCCAAAGCGGGATTTCGCCACCAAAAGGGGAAGTCTAATGCGGCAGGGCCGTGATTGCAAGTATTGGATCCGGACATTAAAGCTGGTAAGTACCGGCAAGGGCGTGCCTGCGGTACGGCTTCCGCCCGGTGTCTGCCACTACAGGTTGATCTGCCGGTGGAATTCAGGATGGTTTGGGGGCCGACAGAGTAGAATAGACGAGGGGGGGATGGTTCAGGTCATTTTCCCGATTGTCGCATTTGCACTTTGCTCGTCATCTTATGGACACATCTGACACCTATGTCTCTGGCGAGAGACTGTTGGTCATGCTGCACTCCAGCCTGCTCTGGATTGGTATCCACCGGGAAGAGCTGAATCAGCAGAATGTGTACCCGGTACCGGACGGTGATACGGGAGTCAATCTGTGGTTGACCCTGAAGTCTGCGTGCCAGGCGGCCGAACAGAATCAACGGGCAGGGGGCGGGGGCCTTGTGGCGGATTGCGGCCCAGGGGAGCTCTGGAAGGATCCAGAGGAAATTCCGGCGTAATCCTGAGCCAGTACATGAAAGGCATGGGGGGAAAGCTGGCCGGCAGAATCCCATCTGTCACTGGCAGATTTCAGGCGAGGCCTGGCGGGAGGAAGTGCCCGGGCCTACGATGCTGTGGACAGTCCCCAGGAAGGAACGATTCTGACCGTCTCCCGGGACGTGGCCGCCTTGGCCGCATCCCTGGGCAATGACATGCCTCTGGAGGAATTCCTGGACGCTCTTGTACAGGAAGCCAAGATGTCCGTTGCCCGCACACCGGAGCTTCTGCCGATACTGAAACAGTCAGGCGTGGTGGACGCAGGTGGCTGGGGGCTGGCACTTTTCCTGGAAGGATTGTACAAGGGATACCGGGGCGAAACGCTGCAGGACCAGGTGGCACCGGAGGCACCGGCAGCACAGGCCGAACCGACATCGGTTCCCATGCGGTTCGAGGTGATTCCGGACCAGGT
>CAXXOQ010000118.1:0-23581 GCA_963664185.2 Caldilineaceae bacterium
GCGCCATGAAGTCGCGCGCGTCTTCACCCGCTATGACAAGCGGGATGTCATGTACGGGACCTTTGCTCTGCTGGCCTTCATTGTCAAAGCCTTGCGGGACCGGTAGTCTCAACAGACTCTGGCGGACAATCCGGCAGAAGGTCTATCTGCAGTCCACGCCCGTGGCGCCCTGTTTGTACCTGGGACTGGCCCTGCACATGGCAGGTCAACAGGTGGATGCCTGGGACATCGTACAGGGGACTCATTATCTTTGCGGTTCGTGGGAGAGAAAGCGGATTGGCGAGATAGCAGACGTTGAGTCCGAAAATCTGCCGGGCAGTACAGATCCAAACTTTGTCTTCAATTGCATTTCGCTTGAGCACGTCAATACTGGACGCCTCCTCGGGTACTCCGAAGAAAGGTATCGCACAGTGCCATCTGGGGCGCGGTGAGTGTTCAGAAATGGGGGCGTTCTTATGCCGACAATTCGCCCAGCCTTGATGGCGCACTTACGATATCGTGAGCAGATACCACATGAGATCGGCACAACCAGGTTCGCCGTACTTGGGGCCAAGTCCCACCTGTCCGACTCCGGATTTCTTTTTTCGCATTTGTTTGACCATGTTGTAAACCAGCAGATTGACAAAGTCCTTGCTGGCTCAAACTATCCGGCTATCATATGGACGCGACGTGAGGATGATTGAGATGCCCTGCCCATTGGCAGTCAAGGAGCAACGCGCCATTGCCACCGTCCTCGGCGATATGGATGTGGAGATCGCTGCGCTGGAGCGTCGTTGCGCCAAGATCCGCGACCTCAAACAGAATATGAGGCAACAGCTTCTCACCGGTAGGCTACGACTGGTCTCGCCCATGTCTCCGACCATGGACGGAACGACGACATGAGCGAGACCCGGAACCTTGAGTGGAAGTCGTCCTGGCGCGATGAATACCTGAAGTGGCTCTGTGGATTCGCCAACGCCCAGGGTGGCGTGCTGGTAATCGGCAAGAACGACCAGGGCAAGATCGTTGGCGTGAAAGACCCGTTACGTCTGCTGGAAGAGATCCCCAACAAGGCACAAGTGCAACTGGGCATCGTCGTGAATATGAACCTTAAGTCGGAGGAAAGCGGAGAGTACCTGGAGATCGTCGTCGATCCCTATCTCAACCCGATCAGCTACAAGGGTGAGTACCACTATCGCAGCAGGAGCACCACGCAGGTCTTGAAGGGTGCAGCGCTCACCCGGTTCCTGCTCCGCAAGCATGGCCGCAACTGGGACGACGCACCGATGCCGGGCGTCGGACTGAAGGATCTGGATGGCAGAACGCTGGACGAGTTTCGGCGGCGCGGGGTGGCCCGCGATCGTCTTCCGCCCGAAATACGGGAGGAGTCCGACGGCAATCTGATCGAGACGCTGCATTTGCGCGAGGGTGAATACCTGCGGCGCGCGGCCATTCTGCTTTTCCACCCTGATCCGGTACGCTTCTTCGCCGGTGCCTTTGTGAAGATCGGCTTTTTCAGAACGGAGACTGATCTGGCGTACCAGGACGTGATCGAAGGCAACCTGTTTGCCCAGGTGGATCGCACCATTGACCTATTGCGCACGAAATACGCGAAGGCCCAGATTTCCTATGAGGGCATCTATCGGGCGGAACCCCCCCTGGCACCCCGTGCGGCGTTGCGCGAAGCAGTGCTGAACGCGATCGTCCATCGGGACTACAGCAATCCTGTACCGATCCAGATTCGGGTGTATGACAACCGCATTTCCATATGGAATCCAGGCGCGTTGTCCCCCGGATGGACGCGCGCAAGGCTGACAGGGAAACACGCTTCTGTGCCATCCAATCCGGGTATCGCGAATGTGTTCTTCCGTGCCGGCATGGTTGAGGCGTGGGGACGTGGTATCGGTGATATCGTCAAGGCGTGCCGGGCCGCGGGAGCGGTCAAGCCTCATTGGCAGGTGGAACCCGGTGGACTATGGCTGGACTTCGTGAGAGCGGAGGAAGAAGGTCTCCCTTGTGATGCTGCCCCGGAACTTGCCCCAAAGGACGGGGACCCTACTCAGAAAACGGCCAATTCTCACCATGACTCCAGCCATCGCAAAAGCCGGCGACAGCCAGAGTCACGGCCAGAGTCGCAACCAGAGTCATTGGAGGTGAGGATCCTTGGCCTCTTGGCGTCAGGACCAATGTCAAAGGGCGAGTTGTCCACGAATTTGGGTCAGAAGAAAATCTCCGGTCATCTCAACAAGGTTGTCCGACTGCTTATAGCCAACAAGACGATTGCATACATGTTGCCTGATAGGCCTCAAAGCCGACTGCAGAAGTACCGGTTGACGGACAAGGGGCGCGCCGCCGTCGCGCGCCTGCGGACAGGGATCACAGAAGCATGAGCACCGTGGGCCAACAGGAAATCCGCACGCAGCGGCGCGTGGTCAACTCCGTCACCGGCGCGCTCAATTACGTCTACCCTGGTAACGGGAAGAAGCGCGTCAGCAACAGCCATGTCAAGACGGCACTGCTTACCGGCTGGTTGAAGCGCCAGGGTACCCGCCAGACAAGGCGATAGCACTTGGCGGAAGCCAGAGTCACAGCCAGAGTCGTAGCCAGACTCACTGGAGGCAAGGATCCTTAGCCTCTTGGCGGCAGGACCGATGTCAAAGGCCGAGTTGTTCACGAACCTGGGACATAAGAAAATCTCTGGCCATCTCAACAAGGTCGTCCGACCGCTCATGGCCGACCAGACAATCACGTACACGGGGATGAGCGATTAGGGGAACTCGCGTACAGGAATCCTTCGGGAGCAGGGCCTATGGGAAGGGAATATGTCAGGAATAATGGAGGCCTGTGACTCTCCTGTCCGGACGGGTGCCACTTGGCAGTTGCATATCAGGCACCACAGGAACAGGATAAAGGCTATCTGGCCCATAGACGGGAACACTTCGCCAACTTGGTATCTGGCAACCCCACAATTCAATCCTTTAACGCTGGCGGCAGCCCGTCCACAATCCGTGCTGTCTCCACGCTCACATGCACCACAGCCGCTGCAGGTGGGACATCAGGCCCTCCGGATTGTCCACGAACCAGGCGTTGGGATCTTGGACTCATACTGTTTCCACCATTCGCTGCTCCAGATGTTTCGGCGACATCCACTGACTTTCTTCCTCCGATCACGGTACCATTCCGCTTTATGATATGACTTTGGCAAATGCCCCAGGGTCTGAAAAAAGTTGACAGGCTCAATTGTTCCTTGGTATCTGTACGCCTAAGGTGGAATTACATAGTCACCGTGAGCATCTGGACATCAATCCCGGCGCCACGGCAGAACTGCGGGTTGGGTACCGGATGCAGAGCCGTGAATTGCTGAATTTCTGGCAACATGGGCCAAGTGGTTTGACTATCCCGCCTGAGGCCGTTCAACCCATGCCAGCTCCACTATCGGCACTTCCCATTGTTCACACCTGTGTTGGTTCTGATAGGCCGCTTCCGAGTCTTCGTTACGGCGTTGTAACAGCGCCAGAATCCGGCCCTGGACAGTCTTGTCCCGGATGCACTGCCAGTCCTTCTCCCGCCCCTTGCGGCTCAGCCGGGCAATGGCTTGTCCGCGACTCTGAAGTTCCCCCTGAGCCGCCACGAAATCTACGGCATCACCCGCATTCAGCTGGCGAAGTTCAGTATGAATCGGATGTTTTGATCCGAATTCGCCGGCATAACTGAGGAACAAATCCTGCATGCCCAAAGTTCTGTATGCTTTCAGCGGATAGGAACGGGCAGGCTGGTGGTACGAACGTACATGAAGCGCCTCGCCATCCAGCAAATTGATATGCGGATTCCGCGCATCCTGCCGTTGCAGCAGAACCAGGCAGTCCATGGCCCGGGTCATTCCCACATAGAACAGCCGCCGCTCTTCTTCCTGTTCGCGGGCCCTGCGTATCTCCCAGCCGCCATCCAGCAGGATGACCACCCGAAATTCCAGTCCCTTGCAAGCATGGACCGTCCCCACATGCACACCTTCACCGAAACGCTGTTCCCGTTGTGCCTCACGCAGATAATCCGTCAGATACGCGTAGAAGGCACCCGCCGGCAACTCACCGCCCCCGGTTTCCTCATCCCAACTCTCCACCAGCTCCTGCAGTTTCTCCTTCCAGGGACTGGCGGCAAGATTCAGGCCCGCTATCCACTCTTGCAGGTCCCGGGCCGTAACCAGTTGCGCCCGGTGCTGATGCACCAGATCCAGTAATGCACTGAACTCCCTCACCCGAAACGGAGAAATGGTGTGATCTCCCTGCAGGGGCAAGCTGACCGGAATGCCTTCGTATTCGGCGGCGGAACGAAAATGGGTGAGTTCCCGTTTTTCGATGCCCAGCCGGGACAGAACGGCACAGTCTGACCACTGCAGATCGGGCCACAGGTCGCGCAGGCGTGCGAGTTCGTGTATGGCCGCCAGGGTCTGGGCTTCAATGTCGGTACAGGCGATCACCTGTACCTTGCCTTTGCCTACGGGGTCCAGGCGGGCCAACAGACCTCCGGGATGATCCGTCCGCCGTATGTCGTTGATGCGGATTTCCTGCTCGGTTTTCATCCGATCCCGGTTGTGCCGGATCAGACAGTTGGCGGCCGCGATAATGTGATTGGTGGAACGGTAGTTCTGCAACAGATGGTAGGTTTTGGCGTGATAGTCCTCCTCAAACTGCCGGATGTACCTGACATTGGCGTCGCGAAAGCCATAGATGCTCTGATCGTCATCGCCTACGGCCAGAATGCTGAGCTTTTCGTCCTCCTCGTCAAGCGTGCGGCCCGCAATGGCCGAAATCATGGCGTACTGCGCCTGATCGATATCCTGGTATTCGTCCACCAGCATGTGCTGAATGCCCGACAGCAGGCTCTCCCGGATCTGATCGTCGGGAATGCCCGGCAACGCGATTTCACCCTTGAGCAGAGCCGTGGCATCGACTATCAGCCGGTCGAAATCCAGGTTGCCGGATCCTTTGTCTGTCCGCTGTCTGGGATCAAACGAGTTGCCCAGCAGGCGCATGGCCAGCCCGTGGAAGGTATGGACACGGATCTCCCTGGCTTCACGGCCCAGCAATGCCTTCAGCCGCTTGCGCAGGGCCACAGCGGTGCTGTGATTGAAACAGAGTACCAGAATGCTGAAAGGCCGGACCCGGTGGACCCGTGCCAAATAGGCACACCGGTGGACCACAACCCGGGTTTTGCCGGAACCGGGGCCCGCCAGGACCAGCAGGTTCTGGTCGGCCGACGCACGGACAATCGCCTGTTGATGCGGGTTGCCCAGCGAATCCACAATACTCTTGAGCGATTCCTGGCTGGTGGCCAGCTGCAGCAGGCCTTTGCGGCCCCGAAAGTACTGGTTCAGAAATGCGACATTGGTTTGGGCGAAGTAATCCCGGACCAGGGCCTGGGCCGCCATCATGCTGTCCAGGCCCTGACGCACGTATTCGTGCATCACATGCACCTGGGTGACCCGGGCCTTGTAATGGCGGTCGAGGGGATCGTAGTCGCTCCGGTTGAAGCGGCGACTGCGGGCATCCGGCTCCAGCTTCAGGGTCATGGACTGGCGGAATACGGCCAGCCCATGCTGCAGGATGATGACGTTCTGTTCATGCAGAAACAGCAAGCCCCTCTCCAGAGCCGCCAGTTTCCTGTCTTTCCGGACATCCACGGTGCGAATGGCGTCCAGCAGATTCTGCAGGGAAAACTCCACCAGCACCTCGCCCTGGGACGACTGTTCGGCGGGATCGATGGCCTCGTACAGACCCACCAGGATCTTGTGGGAAAGGGCATGCCGTTTCCTGAGAATCTCCCGGATGCCGTTCCAGGAACGATTCAGCCGGATCTGATAGTTGTCCTTGTAGATATAGCGCAACTCTATGCTGCCACTGGTCCCGGCCAGTCCCTTGCCATCGGCCGCCAGGCTTTTCAACAGATTGCGCAGGAGCTTGGGCTTGCAGTAGTCATACCCGGCATCCAGCAGTCGTTGATTCAGCAACCGCAGATCCAGGGGATATTCGGTCTCTTTTTCGGCATCGGGATAGGCCTGAATGAGCAGGTCCAGCATCTGGAATTCCAGGCGGCAGAGATCTGTCAAAACGCTCTGGGCGTTGTTGCGGCCCTTGGGCCGCAGGAAGGCGGTCATGAGCAGGCCCTGGGACACGAGTCCCGCCTCGGCCATCTGGTTCAGAATCGCCATGACCTCGACGGTTTTCAGGGGCCTGTCCCTGTCGTTCGGCGACATCTGTCCCATGCGTTCTGCCAGGACATCCGCATTCAGGCCCTCGTCCGGTTCCACATTGATGAGCACCCGCAGGAGCATTTCCCACTGTCGGCGCCGGGTCGATGGCAGCTGCAGGCGATCCAGTTTCTCGATGGCCTCTTCCAGCGTGGCAAACAGGGGTTTGCCCTGAAACACCTGCGTCAAGTTCGCATTGCGTTCCAGAAATCCGCTGCGCTCCAGCCAGGCAATGGCGGTCTTGACCTTGGTGTCGGCGTTTGAGTCCTCCAGATCAAACGAGGTATCCACCTCCTCGGAGCGCAGCAATTCGCCCGACGTGATGACGATATCCCGGCCCGGTTTCTTCTTTTCCTGGCGCCGAATGCCGCGCAATATCTGTTGGATGTCCCGACGATGGACTTCTGAAAAGGCTCCCAGCTTGAACTGTGTCTCAATATCCTGTTCGTCAAACAGCAAAATGCATTGGGCGGACTTGCCGTCCCGGCCCGCCCGGCCCGCTTCCTGCAGGTAATTTTCCAGGGAACCCGGCACCTGGGCATGCACCACCAGGCGCACATTCTCCTTGTCCACCCCCATGCCGAAGGCGTTGGTGGCACAGATGATACGGACCGTGTCCGCCACAAAGCTGTCCAGCACCTCTTTCTTGGCGGGCGGCTCCAGCCCACCGTGGAAATGTTCCGCGGACAGGCCTTTGTGATCCAGAAATGCGCTTACCTCCTCGGTGGCCTTGCGCGTTGCGCAATAGACGATGCAGCTGCCATCGGCCGGCAGGCATTGATCAATCAGTTCGGCCACGCGACCATACTTGGCCGCCTGCGTAACCAGATGCACCTCGAACTGCAGGTTGTCGCGTTGGACCCCGGCCTTTCTGACATCCAGTTCCAGCCCCAGGGTGTCCTGGAAATGCTGCTGGATATCGGCATCGACATCCTCCTTGGCCGTCGCCGTAAAACAGGCAACTACAGGCGGCCGTTCCTGGTTCTGGCGCGTGTGCGCGCGAATGAAACGGCCGCAATACAGATAGTCGGGCCGGAAGTCATGCCCCCATTGGGAAAGGCAGTGGGCTTCATCAAAAACCCAGCATGCGATCTCCCGCTGCGCCAGGACCCGTATCACAGAGCGGTTTCGCAACTGCTCCGGGGACAGGTACAGCAGACCGATGTCACCCAGTCGCACCTGTTCCAGGATGGCCCCTCGTTCCGGCGGCGTCAACAACCCGTATATGGCGGCCACGGCCGCGGATCCGGTTCTCTCCCGGAGATTGTCCACCTGGTCCTTCATCAGGGCCTGGAGTGGGGAAATGATCACGGTCAGCAGGCCGCGCCGGTAATAGCGCACCAGGGCCGGCACCTGAAAACACAGGGACTTGCCGCCGCTGGTGGGTAATATGCCCAGGACCGATTTGCCCTGCATCCCGGCCATGACCAGTTCCCGCTGCAACGGGTGGCCATCGTCTGTCACCCGAAATGTCGGATACTGGAAGAAGCGTTGCAGGTGCCGGACCGGATCGTGGTTGGCGGCACAATAGTTACAACTGTCGTGACCACAGTGCTCTTCGCGCAGTTGCGCCAGAATTTGGGGAATGGCATCAAACCTGTGTCTTACCCATGGGGGCAGGACAGAACTTCCCCCGGCGACCTGCAGCCAGGCCACACAGTAGGCCAGGAGGATGCGGGATCGGCTGTCACGCAAGCGGTGCGCTGCAACGCGTTGCAGCTGCTCCGGGCAAGCCCTGTCTGCACAGATCTTCTGCAGTACCTGCAGCGCTGCCGTGTGGGACAGGAGCGGTGTCTCTATGAGGGTTGCCAATACCTCGGCCAAGCCCTGGAAGTCGTGGTGCGCGGAGTCCTGTGGTTCACGGGCAAAGCAGTAGTGATAAAAGCGAAGCAGATCCGGTTGCTCCCGGGCCTGATCCTGCAATGCCGCATACTGTTCCCCGAAAACGGCCAGGGCCAGCCGGGCGTCGGCCACCGGTTCGTTGACCGCATCCCGCACCAGTTTGTAATCCTTCACCAGATGGTGATAGGGGTTTTGCGGAAATGCCAGGGGGGAAAGAAACAGGGTGTCAATGACGTTCTTGCGCAACAGGGCCATTTGTGGATTCTTGCTGCGCAGGATGGGAAGATCATGGTCAATCAGATTGTGCCCCAGGATGAACCGGGCACTCCCGCAGAAGTCATCCAGACGCTGCAAGGCCGCCGCTTCCCCCGTGCCCTGCAGGCCCTTCTGTTCCCACCACGGGCTGTCCTCCAGACTTCGGCCCTCAAAGTTCACCGCGCCCATATGACGGACAGGGCCCTGGCTGTGGGCCTCAAGATCAAGTGCTGTAATCGGCAACAGATTTGCCGGCACGCCCATCACCGGGGTTTGCCGTGCATCCGAAAGTACCTCTTGCGGGCTATGCATCGCGCTACCCAAATTGACCGGAAGCTCGGCGACAGATGGGGCCTGTGCCACCGAACTTCCAGATAGGTGCGGGCCCCGGGACCATCCCGGTCCGGTGGTGGCACCCGGACCGGGATCAGACATCTCCGGAGACCGCGATCTTGCAGACCGTTTCGTCACCCAGATGGTACGTGCCGTTCAGGGCGGCGAAGCCATCGGCCACCCGTTCCAGGGGCAGTACATGACTTACCATGTCCCCAAAGGGGATCTCCCCCTTCTCCAGGATGGGCAAAGCCTGGACAAAGTGTGGGGTGTAGGAACCCCAGATGGCTTCCAGCGACAAATTCTTGCGCATCAGCAGCCGGTTGATGTTGAAGTCAATGGATCCCATATCCACAAAGTGGCCCACTTCCACAAACGTGCCACTTTGGCGACAGTAGCCCAGTCCTTCCGGCGTGGCCGCCAGGAAGCCGGCGCATTCAAACACCACGTCCGCGCCCTGCCCCCGCGGGGTTTCGGCCATCACCAGTTCCGTACGTTCCTCGACGGTAGGGACTTCCTCAATGTCAATGGTGACATCGGCCCCGAATCTGCGGCCCAGGGCGAGGCGTTCGGCGGGGCCCCCGACCATGATGATCTTGCCGGCTCCCGACAATTTGGCGGCGATGAGCGTGACCAGGCCAATGGCGCCGGATCCCTGTACCACAACCGTGTCCCCGATATGCATCCGGGCGCGGTCCACCGCATGGACACCGATCGTGAAGGGTTCCGTCAGCACCCCTATCTCGGCGGGCATTTCCGTCCGCCACCACTCGGTGCCTGGCAGATCGAGATGGATATACTCGGCAAAGCCTCCGTACAGACCCGGAGGCGCCTGAAATCCATACCCGAATCCCGCCGGAATGCCGGGCTGCAGCACCACCCGATCCCCTTCCTTCACGGGACGGCCCAGGGAGTCATGCGTGACTCCGGCCCCCAGGGCGGCCACAATGCCCACATTTTCATGGCCCAGAATCTTTTCCTCCCTGAATCCATGCTGCCAATAGTGGAGATCCGTGCCACAGATGCCGGCCAACTCCTGTTTCAGTACGACCGCACCCGGGGCCGGATCCGGCACGGCATACTCCCGCACCTCGAATTCTTGTCCCTGTACCACTACCGCTCTGGCCATCTTCGTCATGATGCCTTCCTTGGATGTCTGCCATCGAGTCGTCATAATTATAATGAAAAGATGCCCAAACGGGTTTGGGGCTGCGGGGATGTTGGCTGTCCCACTTCATGCCGGCCGCCAGACCTCGGCCAGGGCGATGCCGGGATTCCTTGCACAAGGTGATGCATGACCACGCCCATTCTGCTTTCAGACCAGGGCTCGGATCGGGCTACAGGCTACGATCTGAGCTGCAAGATTTTACGCCGGGGCCCCGATCTGGTGCTGGGATGGCTGGAAGCACCGGACCATCCGGGCGGCATGGCCCGGGTCATGCTGGGAGTCGCCGATCCCGCCACGGGAGCCCTGCAGGGGAGTCTGTGTCTGGCCGAGGGCATTGACAACCATTGTGGTCCCGCGCTGGCCCTGGCGCCGGATGGTCGCCTGCATTTCATGTCCGGCGCCCACCACGGGGATTTCCTGCATCGCTGGATCGACACGGATGACCTGCTCCAGCCCCAACCGTGGTCTGACCCGTTACCGGTGGGACCGCGGGCTTCGTACCCCAGTCTGGTCTGTGATGCCACGGGCACCCTGCATCTGGCCTACCGGGAATCGCATCCGGACCGCTGGCATCTGGTTTACCGCCGCATGCCTCCCGGCGGCGGGTGGAGTCCGCCCCTGTATCTGGCCGAAAGCCCGGTGCCTGGCTACAACCACTTCATGCAGTCGGTAGCGCTGGGTCCTTCCGGTATCCTGCATCTGGTTTTCCAGTTCCACTACAGCGAAACGGGCCATGCCATCGACTGCCAGACCTATGCCGGCATCCATATTGCCACACAGGACGGGGGCCGGACCTGGCAGGCCGATGACGGGACGGACATCACCTTCCCCATCACGGTGGAAACGGCCCAGCCCTTCATTGAGGCACCGGCAGGCGGCATGCGCATCTGCAGTATCGTGCAGGATGCACAGGAACGGCCCTGGATCTGCGTGGTGCACCCGGATACGCCCGGCGGCCTGCTCTGCCACTGGGATGAGGGAAGGGCGGTGCTGCATCCCCCCCACCCGGCCCTGGCCGGCTTTGACATGCAGGGCGGCCGTTCCATGGCCCTGGCTTTTGATGCGGCCGGTTTCCTGCACTTGCTCTTTGCCCACCACCCCCAGGGCCTGGCCACGCCCTGGTTTGACCCCTCCCAGGAACTGCACCATATCCGCTTTAATCCGGCGGATCCGGCCTCTGATCCGGATGTCACCTGCCTGACCCGGGATCCCGATACTGCCCACTGGCTGCCGGTGCTGGAAGCTCCGGCCAACCCGCAGGCCGACGGTTTGTGGTACATGTGGACGCAGGGCAACAATCTCGGGGGCATAGGAGGCGACAATGCCAATGCCCTCAGAACCCGGGTTTGGCTGGATCATCTGGCCACAGGGATGGCGTAACCCGGACCCGGGCGGCAATGCGCCGCTCCTCTTGGGGGACTCAGGTGCCGGTGTGGGCGGAAAGGCGGTCCGGGTGCCCGGCACCGTCTGTCGCCGGGAGCGGGAACCTCATGCCGGGGACAGGCCCTGGCCCCCGGTACCTCGTCCGCGATGGCGGGTGGGCAGATCTTAGCGCCCGCCCAGGAAGGCGCGGCGTACCACCCGATCGTCCAGCAACTCCTGCGCAGGGCCTTCATGGGAGTTGCGGCCCAGTTCCAGAACATACCCCCGGTGGCTGGCTTCCAGGCCCTGGCGCGCGTTCTGTTCGATCATCAGGACGGTCACGTCGGTTTCCTGGTTGAGCCGCTGAATGCTTTCGAAGATGGTCCGGGTAATCAGGGGGGCCAGGCCGGCACTGGGTTCGTCCATCATCACCAGTTTCGGTTCCAGCAGCAAGGACCGGCCGATCTCCAGCATCCGCTGTTCGCCCCCCGACATGGTACCCGCCATTTGTTCCCGCCGTTCCCCCAGCCGGGGGAACAGCTCCAGAATGTAGGCGATGCGCTGCTGGATGCGGGCGGCATCCCTTTCCAGGTACATCCCCATTTCCAGGTTTTCCATGACGGTCATCTGCGGAAATACGCTGCGCAGCTGGGGCACGATGGCAATGCCGGCATGCAGGGCCTCCTGCGGCTGGATATGGGTGATCTCCTGTCCATCAAAACGGATCGTGCCCTGACGCACCCGGACCAACCCGTAGATAGCCTTGAAGACCGTGGACTTGCCGGCCCCGTTGGGCCCGATGACACAGACGATTTCACCGGGATACACTTCCAGGTTGACGCCCTTCAGAATATCGGCTTCCTGATAGCCGGCAAAGAGATTGTGGACGGAGAGCAGAGGCGCCGGCATACTCAGGATCCAAAGTACGCGTCGATCACCGCTTCGTTGTCCATGATTTCCCGGGGGGTGCCCTCGGCCAGCTTTTGGCCGTAGTTGAGCACGTAGACCCGGCTGCAGAGATCCGCGATGAAATTGATGTTGTGCTCGATCAGGAGAAAGGTCTTCCCCTGGGCGTTCAGGACCCGAATGTGGTCCTTGATCGTTTCGATGAGGGTGGGATTGACCCCGGAAGTGGCTTCATCCAGCAGCAGAATGTCGGGGTCGGGCATCAGGGCCATGCCGATTTCCAGCAGGCGGCGCTGGCCGCCCGACAGATGACCGGCCTGGGCGTCACTCAGGTGCGCGATCTGCAGGAAGGCGAGGAGTTCCTGCGCCCGGCGCCGGGTGGCGGTCCGGCTGGGCTGGATCATGCGCAGGAACGAGTTGTGGCGCCATGGGCGACTGACCAGCATGTTGTCCTGCACCGTCATGTGGCGGTAGACACGGATCACCTGAAACGTGCGCGCCAGGCCCATCCGGGCCACCTGATGCGGGCGCAGGCGGGTCACATCCTGACCCTGGAACCAGACCTGGCCCCGGTCAATCTTCTGCAAGCGGCTCAGGCAGTCGAAGAGGGTGGTTTTGCCGCTGCCGTTGGGACCGATCAGGCCGACGATCTCGCCCGGATAGACGGCAAAGTCCACCTGGTTGACCGCGGCCAGCCCGCCGAAGTACTTGGAAACGTTGCGCCCTTCCAGCAGGGGTGATGTTGCGACCATCAGCTGTCTGTCCGCGGGCGGAACCGGCCCAGGAGCCGTCCGAGCGACGTGCTGCTGCCACCGCCCAGCGTACCCAGGATGCCTTCGGGCAGGAAGAGCACCAGGACCACCATCAAAACGCCCAGGGCCAGCAGATGCACGCCGAACAGATTGCCCCAGACGACTTGCTGCAGGAAGTAGATGACCACAGCGCCCAGAGGGGGACCCCATACCGTGCCCAGTCCTCCCAGGATGGCCATCATCACCATCTCGACCGTGCGGGCTTCAAAGAAGACCACGTCCGGATCGATGAAGGTGTTTTGCCAGGCCCAGAAGCCCCCGACAATGCCGGTAAAAAACGCCGCGATCATGAAGGCCACAATCTTGTGCCGGGTGGTATTGATACCCCGCATCTCTGCCCCAATCTCGTCCTCGCGGATGGCGATGAGACTCTGGCCGAACTCACTGCGGCGAATCCACCACATAATCGTTACGACCAGGCCCATCACACCCAGCATCAGATAGTAGTCGCCCAGACGGTTGAGGACCGGGGGCAGATTCAACCCGATGCCCCCTCCGGTCAGCGGGCGCAGCACCCGCACGATTTCCCGCGTGGCCACAAATGTGCCCAGCATGGCAATCGAAAAGTAGGGCCCCCGGAGACGCAAGGTCGGCAGGCCGATCAGAAGCGCGAAGACTGCCGCGGCGACGCCGCTGACGGGCAGGGCCTGCCAGAAACTCCACTCCGGTGAAATCAGGAACGGGGACGGCGTCACCAGAATACCCATCACGTAGGCCCCGATGCCAAAGAAGACGGCATGGCCAAAGTCCACATAGCCGGTCATGCCCCCAATGAGATTCCAGTTGGACGCCAGCGTCACCAGGACAAAGACCTGACTGCCTATAAAGAGCGCCAGGCTGGACACCCCCGTGTACGGGTACAGCGCCAGCAGCAACACCAGCAGCAGCCAGAGAATCAGCTGGCCCCAACCGCTGGGGACCAGCCGCAGGCGGCGGGCGACAGCGGCCATGGCCTTACTCGGCCTCCGCACTGATCGGACGCAATCCGCCCAGCAGGCCCTGGGGGCGCAGCACCAAAATCAGGACCAGCAGGACAAAGCTGGTGGCGATCCCCAGATTGGTGCCGATGCCCGGGATAAAGCGGGATACCAGGGTTTCCGTGATCCCGAGAATGAGCCCGCCCATCAGGGCACCGGGAATGCGGCCCAGGCCGCCCAGGGTGGTAATCGTGAGCGCCTTCAGGGTAAAGGGCGGTCCCATGAAGGGAAAGATCGCCTGGGTGGGGCTAATCATGGCCCCGGCCGCGGCGGTCAGGGCGATGCAAATTCCGGCGGTCAGGGCGTAAACACGGTTGATGTCCACGCCCACAATGCGGGCCGCGGTCTTGTTCTGGGCAGCCGCGCGGATGGACTTGCCCAGCCGGCTCCGCTGCAGGAAGAGGTGCAGGCAGAGCATTATCAGCAGGGCCAGGCCAAAGATGATGGTCTTGACAATGGGAAAGGTGATACCGGCCAGTTCCACCGAGCCGTTGTAGGCCACCGGTACGTTGCGGGGATCTGAGGTGAACAGGATCTTGAAGAGATTGGCCAGGGCAATCGACACGCCAAACGAGACCAGCAGCACCATCAGATGGGGCCGTTCCACCAGCCGGTTGATCAGAAGGAACTGGAGCAGATAGCCCACCAGAAACATGAGAGGCAGGATCAGCACCAGCGCCATGAAGGGATCCAGGCCGAAGAATTGGAACAGTCCCCAGGCCAAATAGGCACCGATCATCAGGAATTCCCCGTGGGCCAGGTTGATCACCCCCATCACGCCCCAGATGACGGAGAATCCCAGCACCATCACCGCATAGAATCCCCCCAGCAACAGCCCGCTGACGAGGGCTTGCAGCAGTTGATCCATAAGCCCGGTTCGCCCCAGGGGCGCCCGCGCGACCTAGCGATCCTTCCAGGCAGGAGCCGGATAGAGCAGATCAACGACCGCCGCGTTTGCGGGGGCCACGACCAGAATCTCGCCGTTCTGCACCTGAATGGCGCCCATCGGCTTGCTGGCGTTCTTGCCCGTTTCGTCGAAATTGATAGGACCGTAGAACGTGACCACATCCATATTGCGCAAGGCATCCCTCACCGACGCGGTATCCAGGGCACCGGCCGCTTCAATGGCCAGATGCAGGGCCAGGGCAGTGGCCGTGGATTCGGCCGCCTGGTACGTGGGCGGATCTCCCCACAGGTCCTGGTAGCGCGCCGCGTAATCGGCCGCGGTGCCGAAATACGGGTCTTCGTAACTCATGGACGCTTCCCACTGGGTAGGCCCAATCACGAAGTCGGCATCGGCGCCGACTTCGGCGATCAGTTTCGGATTGCTCGGCCCTACCGTGATCACCATGGCTTTGGGGTTGAAGTCCAGTTCCTTGGCGGCGCGAATAAAGAGAATGGCATCATTGAAATGGCCGCCACCCACGAAGACATCAGGCTCCAGTTCCTTGAATTTGGACATGATGCCGCTCACATCCGCCACATCCCGGGGATAGGTTTCCACGCCCAGCAACTCCAGGCCATACGTGTCGGCCCAGCGTTGGGCGCCGGCGGCGACGCTGGTGGGGAACGCCGTATCCTCGTACGCCACCACGACCGTCTTGGCCCCCTGGGCAGCCAGCATCTCCAGGGCGGACTGGGTATAGTTCCCGGCGGGCGTCAGCACGGCAAACAGATTTTGGAAGCCCCGTTCAAAGAGAGTTTCGGAGGCCCCGTTGCCCTCCACCATGATTTTGTCGTACTTTTCCGCAATCGCGCTGGTCCCCTGGGTCAGGCTGGAACTATAGGGCCCCAGCAGGAAGTCGACCTGGTCCTCGCTGATGAGTTGCTCCACCAGCCGCGCGGCCGTGTCCGGATCCCCCTCATCGTCATACATCACCAGCTCCACCCGGTAGCGATCCTCACCGACCAGGATGCCGCCGTATTCATTGTTCACCCAGTCCAGCCACGTCATGTAACCCTGTCGGGTATCCTGGCCTTCCCGTGAGTACTTGCCCGTTTCACTGACAGCCGCACCAATGGTAATCACCTTTTCGGCATCCGTATCGGTCCCGGCAGGTTCGGCTTGCATATCCGGTGCATCCGTCGGCGCAGGGGGGGCTATACAAGCCCCCAGGCCCAGGATGGCAACCCAACAAAGCAGATAAAGCAGCAGACTTCGTTTCATGGTTTTTCCTTTTGTCATGTGCTACACAATCCAGCAACTCCGGTCCCAGGCTACTGTTCGGCCTGGTGGCCCGAAAGACTTTAGCATACATTCTTTGCCGGATGGACTTGCAAGTCCATGTACATACCATCGCCTGGAGGAGGCAATCGGTACACAGTCCTGGCTTTCAGCGCAACTCGCGCCAGGATGGCCCCGGCGACCAGCCGACTGCCTTTTTCAATTTCGCGACACTCATCAGGGACTGGTGGCTGTCCAGCCGCCGGGTGAGGGGCACCAGATCCGGCCGAAAGGTCTCCACCAGTTCCATGGATGATTCCAGGGCGGTCGTATCGTCGGCATTGAGCCCAAATACATCATGCGGCGGCAACTGGTCCGCCGCATTCATGATCATGCAGTGGGCCGTGGCCACATCTTCGCTGGCGATCCAGCACCACAGGCCGTCAGACCAGGCGGTGGCGGGCCTGACAGCGCGCGCCAGTTCTGCGCGCCGCTCCGGCGGCAGGATGCCGCATATGCGTGTGACATAGGTGCGAATGCCGTAGGCCCGGGTATAGCTGGCCAGCAGTTCCTCCCCGGCCAGCTTGGAGTAGCTGTAGGTATCCTCTACGGACGTGGGATGCTCCTCGTCGATCGGCAGATACTGGATGGGAAAAGGCGTGCTGCTGATACGGAAGCCATGTCCCAGGGCACAGTTGCTGCCGGCCATGACTATACAGTTCACGCCGGCCTCCACCATGGCCTGCATCACGTAGTAGGTACCCAGCATGTTGGATTTGAATGTCGCATCGAAATCATGCGTGCGCGCTTTCACGCGCGGATGATCCGTGGGATTCGGCCGGGCACCCAGATGCTGTACCGCATCCACGCCCTGCATGGCCCGCAGACAATCCTCATAGCAACACAGATCCCCCTGTATCCAGGTGAGGTCATCATATTCATACGGCGGTTCTGTACGGGAAAACAGAACGGGTTCGTGATGTTGCTGCCGCAGTTCCTGGACGACGAAATCGCCCAGACGGCCAGCAGCGCCTGTTACCAGCACTCTCATGTGCGCAATCCTTGCAAACTGTATGAATTCCTGCATGCCACGGGCGCGGTTTCCCGGAGACCGGGGTGGGGTTTGGTGGGCCACCACCCACACGGCCGGAGTCCCGGTACGGTCCGTCACGCATGTGGTTGAATCTACCATGTCCACCGGACGCAAAGCACGGCAATGCATCCACTTGTACCCAATTGGACGCGGCCAACAGCGCACTCCCCCTGGTTGGGTCGGTGCCAACGGGCGTATGGGCCCAAGGCGTTGTCACTGTGCGTACGGCGGTACGGTTTCATTATAGGTAACAGTGTTGCCCAAGCCAAGAGGCCCTGCGGAATTTCCGCTTTCCAGGCTATGTCTCCTGCAGGGCCTGCACCAGGGCGACCGCCAGATCCTTGCGCGTTATCCCCTCCTGCCTTACCTCGTCATCCATGAGCGTGGGGCCCACACAGGACGGACAGCCCGCGGCACAGCCACAGTTTTGGATCAGGTGACCGACATTCTGCATCAATTCGCGGTGGAGGGCATACAGGGTCTGGCCAAACCCCAGGCCTCCCGGAATGCGTTCATGCAGAAAGAGAGTGGCCCTGTGGGCCTGGAACTCCGGCTCCGCCGACGCCGGCAGGGCACGCGGTGCGGGTTCCGCCAGGGAATCGATCAGGCGCAGATCGGCCGGATCGCACATCAGGTGAAAGGGAGCCAGGTTGTGCAGGGCCTGGCCCAGGCCGGCCAGACCGCGCAATCCCTGCCATTTCACGGGTTCGGCCAGGGTATGACAGCGCCGGCACAGCACCTGCAGATTGTCCAGGGCGTTGGCCTGCCGGTAACAGGTATTCTGCTGCGGCACGTAGCCGAAGGTGCGAAACGGCCGCAGATGATGGACATCCAGAGGATTGCCCTTGGTCCCGCGGCGCCCGCAGCGGGCACACTGATGCCGGTAGTGCGCATGGGCGCGGCGGCGCTGTGCCTGCCAGTTCGGGCCGTAGTCATTGTGGCTGTCGCGCCACAGATTCCGTGCCTCCAGCCGACGCTGCGCCGCCGGCAACACCTGGAGCCAGTACGCTTCCGTTTTGAGAGTCTGTACCGGACAGTCCACCTCCGTCACCGTCCCGGGCCAGGCATCCGGCGCGAGGCGCCGGCGGGACATTTCCCGGTAACCCACGACCTGTGACTGGACCTGTACGGTGCCATAGCCGATCAGGGCCCCGCCCTGCACCGCCTGCTGGCGGGGCTGCAGGACCTGAATGTCGGACTGGGCTATCGGCTGGGTATAGCGATCTTCCAGGGCCTGGGCTGTGACCCGTACCTCGTGGGTCTGGAAATCCAGGGCGTCCACGCGGAAGGTCCGCCCTTCGTGCAGGTAGATGGCCCCCGGATGCACCAGGGCCGGGGCGCTGTCTTCCTCAACGGTACCCAGCGATACGGTGGCGCCCGGACGGGGGGACTGCACAATGTGGAAAGTGCGCCCCATGTTGCGCAGATTGACCTTGGGGGACATCAGATCATCGCCCCGATACTGCCAGCGATCCCTTTGCCGGAAGGCCAGGCGCCGGCGGGCCAGAAAGGCCAGCGCCGGGTCCAGCTGGGGCAGGTCCAGATACGGATCCCCCGGGAAATGACGGGCGGACACGGGCCATTCCTGCAGCGCACAGGCCAGATGGGAGAGGAGCAGGGGCGGAATGTCCGGATTGACGAGAGCGTGTTCGGGGGACGTATCGAAAAGAAATTCCGGGTGGGCTATCAGGTACTGGTCCAGAGGATGGTGGCTCGCGACAAACACCGCAAGCGACAAATCCTGGCGCCGTCCGGCCCGTCCCATCTGTTGCCAGGTACTGGCCACCGAACCCGCGTAGCGCATCATGATGACACACTGGAGATGCCCAATATCAATACCCAGTTCCAGGGCATTGGTGGCCACCACGGCCTGTACGGAACCGTCACGGAGGCCCGCTTCAATGGCCCGTCGCTCTTCCGGGCGATAGCCACTGCGATACCCGCGGATCCGGCGTTCTATGTCCCGGACCGGGCTGGGCCCCCGGGTCCCAGCCTGCCGCAGATCCAGAAGCAGGCGCTCCACTTCATGCCGCGTACGCCCAAAGACAATGCTGCGCACCCCCTTGGCCAGGCACCGGTGCACCAGCCGGTTGACCATCTGGGGGGCATCCCGAAAACCCGTTTCCGGATCCCGCACGGGAGGATTGAGGAAGAAAACCTGCCGGGGGCCCCGCGGAGCCCCGCTGCGCCGGACAAGGTGGACCTGGCGTCCGAGCAAGCGGGTCGTCAAGTCCTCTTCATTGGCTACGGTGGCGCTGGCGCACAGAAACTGGACCGCTGCGCCGTGACAGGCACATACCCGCTGCAGGCGCCGCAATACATGACTGACATGGCTGCCAAAGACCCCCCGGTAGGTATGGACTTCATCCACCACCACAATGGCCAGGCGCGCGCAGAACCGGGCCCAGCCCCGGTCATGACTGGGCAAAATCCCCACATGCAGCATATCCGGATTGGAGATCAGGAACCGCGCCCTGTCCCGGATAGTCCGCCGTGCGGCCTGGGGGGTATCGCCATCATAAATGGCAATGGTGCCGGGGGCCAGGGCCAAACGGGGAATCCAGCGGTCGAGTTCCCGTTTCTGATCCTGGCCCAGGGCCTTGGTCGGGGCCAGATAGAGCGCACAGGCCTCCGGATCACGGCGCAGTCGATCCAGGACCGGCAACAGATAGCAGAGAGACTTGCCGCTGGCGGTCGGGGTCGTGACCAGCACATCCTGGCCCGTCCGGGCCAGATCACAGGCTTCCCTTTGATGACTGTACAGCCGGTCTATGCCCTGGGCCCTGAGGACGTCCTGCAGTGCCGGGTGCAGCCAATCCGGCAACTCTGCCCATGCTCCCGGCGCCGCGGGCACGGTTTCCACATGCACGGTGTTTTGCTGCAGAAAGGGATCGGTCCGGATGTGATCCCGCAGTTGTTCAATCGCGGACATGGGCAAGACACGGGTCCTGCGGCCTCGTCGCTGCGCTCACAGATGACGCAGGTAGGAATCAGGGCGGTTGAGAAAGGCGCGGGTGAACTGTACGTGTTCCAGATCGTCGTAGGCGATGGGGGCTGCCGGCGCCTGGTCGAAATTCAGGATCGTGGCGCCGGGATATGCCATCAGAATCGGCGAATGGGTGGCAATGATGAACTGGGCCTCCCGTTCCTCCACCATTTCCTTGAGCAGGGCCAACAGACCCAGCTGGCGCAGGGGCGAGAGCGGTGTTTCCGGTTCATCCAGCAGGTACAGGCCCCGGGGGGCAAAGCGGCTCTGGAAGAAGGCCAGAAACCCCTCGCCATGGGATTGGGCATCCAGGTCACCACCATACCGGCGCACCAGATCCGCGAGTTCCCGGGCGAACGGCATGCGGGCATGCTGTTGGGCGGTCAGGGAACGTCCGGCAAAGTCGGTTTCCACCCGCGCCAGTTCCTGCTTCAGTTCGGCCACGGTCTGCATTGGTGCGCTGGACAAAACCAAAGAAATCCTCCGCCCGCAGGAAAAACCCCTGATGCGTGCGCCGGGTCCAAACGGCTTTCAGCTTGCGCCCCAGGGGACGCACCCGGTCCAGGGACGGATCCCGGGCACTCTCTTCCCGACCGGCGGTGGGCAATCCCGTCTGGCAGGCCAGACCTTCCAGAAAGGTGGACTTGCCGGAGCCATTCTCGCCGGCCAGAAACGTAACCTCATGGGTGAGTGTCAGTGGCGCTTCCCACTGGGCAATCACAGGCACGCTGAAGGGGAATGTCTGGCGCTCCCGGTCGCTGATCCATTTGCGCTCTACGGCCCGCAGGTGAATCATGACAGTCCGCCCGTCGGTCTGCACTTAGGCTACGGTCTGGGTATAGGGCTGGAGGGCAGGATACAGGGCCTGGTACCGTGCATGCACTGCAGACATCGTGGCGGTGGCTGCCGCCTGGGGTGTCACCTGGCCGGTTTCCTGCACCAGTTCCGCGGTAGCCGCGTCCACATCCGGCCAGACCCCGGCGGCCACACCCCCCAGAATCGCGGCGCCCAGTGCCGCGCCCTCGCCTTCCTCGACCGTCACCAGGGCCTGACCCAGGGTATCGGCGAGAATCTGGCACCACAGGGGGCTCTGGGCTCCCCCGCCCGAGACCCGGACTTTTTCCAGGTCCGGGAGACCGGCACCGCGCATGAGATCGAAGCCGTCTTTCAGTCCGCAGGCCACACCTTCCAGTACCGCCCGGGTCATGTGGGGCAGTCCATGCCGTACGGTCAAACCCACGAAAGCGCCCCGGGCCAGCGGGTCGGGATGCGGCGTGCGCTCGCCCGTCAGGTAAGGCAGGAAGGTCAGGCCGTCGGCACCGGGGGATACATCCGCGGCGTCCGCCACCAAGGCCCCGAAATCCCGGCCCGGCGCCAGGGTGTCCCGGAACCAGCGCAGACTCCCGGCGGCACTCAGCATCACGCCCATCAGGTGCCAGCGCCCGGGTACCGCGTGACAGAAGGCATGCAAACGGCCCTGGGCTTCAATGCGTGGCCTTGAGGTAGTAGCGAACACAACCCCCGAAGTGCCCAGGGTCAGCGCGGCCAGCCCTTCGCGCACGGCCCCGACGCCCACGGCCTGCGCCGCCTGATCCCCACCGCCACCGGCAATCGGAATGTCGGCGGGCAAACCCAGCAGATCCGCCGCTGCCGGGGCAAGACGGGCGGAATCCGCCGTGCCTTCCACCACAGCGGGCATGATCGCCTCGGGAATGTCCAGGGCCGCCAGCATGTCCCGGGACCAGGTGCGCTGTTCCAGATCCAGCAGCAACATGCCGGACCCGTCCGCTACATCTGTGACATATTCCCCGCTCAGTTGCCAGCGCACATAATCCTTGGGCAACAGGACATGGCGCACCTGTTTCCAGATCTCCGGTTCTTCCTCCTGTACCCAGAGGATCTTGGGCGCCGTGAAACCGGTGAGGGCATCGTTGCCGGTAAGGGCCAGCAACCTCTCGAATCCCAACCGGGCGCGGATGGCGTCACACTGGGGACCTGTCCGCTGATCATTCCACAGGATACAGGGACGCAGGACCTGTCCCGCTTCGTCCAGCAGCACCAGGCCATGCATCTGGCCGGTAAGGCCCAGGGCCCGCACCTGCAGCGGATCGATAGCCGCCCGTTTGACGGCATCGCGCACACTGGACAGGGTACCCTCCCACCACAAGGCGGGATCCTGTTCGCACCACAGGGGATACGGTGTCGCAAAGTCATATTCGGCGGCGGCAGAGCCCACCACATGGCCCCGCTCGTCCACCACGACCGCCTTGGTGGCTGTGGTGGATACATCCAGACCCAGCACGAAAGTGTCAGACATGGCGAAAATACTCCTGGAACAGGCAAGTGCGTTTCAAGGCAGTGGTTCAGCCACCGCGTTAAGGTGTGATTTCATGGATATAACTACCAGGTCTGCAGGGTGCAAGGTCGGGAAGCAACGCGGACCTGAGAGCCCAGAGCGCAATGGCGGGTACAAGTCTCTCCCGTGGTGGCGCCACAGGGCTCCCCTGTCCAGGGACAGTCAGCGTACTGTACATCCAGAGAAGCGGGATGGCCAGGGATCAGAACAGCGACGCCAGGACATTCTCCAGAACCACATGGCAGATTTCCTCCGTCATTATAGACCATGCCATCGGGGAGGTGGGGTCTGGCCAGGGAGATTGCCGGATGAGAGGGATAAACGTGCCTGAAGCCACTGCCGTTATCCCAGGTGCATCAAGCCCCTTGGGCCGTCGGGCTTGCCTCACCCGAACCAGAACACAAGCTATGCCTTCCTGCCAGGTCTATGGGTTGGCGGCAGTGGAGGGGAGTGGGATGCCAAGGGCAAACCTGTGGTGCTGTGGGATGTGTCGCCGGGATCGGCAGTTGCCATGGAAATCGTGTCTGCTCGCCCTGCCGGAACGACTGCCCTGTCATGCGTAATACCGTGTACGAGGCAGATGGGTATGAGGAGACGACTGTGGACCAGATTCCCTTGCGCCCGGACCCGACAGCCAGCGCATTTGGGGACAGGCGCCAGAACCATCTGTTGTATGTAGACAAGACTGCCCGGATTGTCGCATTCCTCCGGGCACAATGGTGGGGACAATTTCAGGCGTTACGCAGCTGATGACGATGCCCAAAACGGGCATGCCCGGCATCGCACACACATGTTTGTTCAGAGACGCAGACGCGGATCGAGCGCATCCCGCAGGCCATCACCCATGAAGTTGATACTGAGGATAGTCAGGGAGATGAACAGGCCCGGCCACACAATCAGCCAGGGATTGTAGGTGATGAAATCCTTGTTTTCGAAGAGCAGGCGTCCCCAGGTGGGTACATCCGGGGGGAAGCCGAGGCCCAGGAAAGAGAGGGCCGACTCCACCAGAATGGCACTGGCCACCCCCAGGGTGGCGGACACAATGACGGGCGACAGGATATTGGGCAGGACATGCCGCCACAGCACAAACTGCTGGCGTAC
>CAXXOQ010000119.1:0-1934 GCA_963664185.2 Caldilineaceae bacterium
ACTGCATTGGTCCCTTGACCACCCATGCCACGATTGCCAGTTCCAATGTGGCGGAAGCCCTTGCGGAAGCCGCTGGCGGTGTAGGAGATCCCCAGGTGCGCAATCGGGGTACGATAGGGGGCAACATTGCCCATGCCGATCCGGCTTCGGACTTGCCTACCGTGCTTGTCGCTTTGGGGGCTCTCATTAGCGTTCAGGGACCCAACGGTGAGCGGTCTATCGACGCCGCGGATTTCTTCGTGGATTTGTTTGAGACCAATCTGGCGGAAGACGAACTGATCACCCTGATTTGCGTCCCCTGCCGCAGTGCCGGTACGGGTTCGGCCTATGCCAAGCTGTTCAATCCCGCCTCGCGTTATGCCATGGTGGGAGCAGCTGCCTCAGTCACGCTGTCCGGCGATACCATTTCCAGTGCCAGTGTAGCGGTAGGCGGCTTGACCCCCACGGCTACCCGGGGCAGTTCTGTGGAAAATGCCCTGCAGGGGCAGACAGCGGATGCGATAGGTGATGCGTCACAGGCCATCCTGAACGATATCGGAGATGACATTCTCGGGGATATCCATGCCAGTGCGGATTACCGCAAGGGCGTTCTGCCGACGTTTGTCCAGCGCGCCCTGTCATCCGCGGTAGCCCGGGCGGGGTAATCCGGGATTGGGACCATCATCCCAGATGACTGACAGAAGGGGAGGCCAAGGCTGGCTTCCCCTTCGCTTTCGGTCCTGTGCGGCCTCAGCGGTTCAGGTTCCGGGGCAGGCCTGGATATGATGGGCAACCAGGATTGGCCGACGTGAACAGCGTTAGGGGCATGGTGTGGCGCCTGGGCGGCGCGGCTGTATTGCTGGTACTTGCCCTGCTCCTGTTGCGATACGGTATCTTCGGCCTGATGGCCGCCCTGTTCTGTTTGGGTGGGGTGGTGGCGATCACGGCCACAGGTCCACGCCTGTGGGGGCGCGGCTTGCCCGGATCCCGGGAAGTGCATGATCTGGAGATCTCGCAAGAGGTGGATCCCTATTTTGCCCGGGATCACGCCCGGCAGGGCCAATATCCCCGTGAACGCCAGAAGTGGTGATGCGCCAGCATCTGCCTTTCCCGATTGCCCGGTTATTTTCTTGTGTGCAGACGGTACGCGGGCCTGATTTCCCTCCAGTGCTGGACACAATTGCGACGGGTCAGCGTGAACCCTGAATCCTCTATGGCCATTGGGCTGTCTACCGGTTCCGGCGCGAACCATCTCCTCTGCCGGAGGCGCGACATGCTGTATGCATGCGGAAATTGCCGGCAACCTGTGAAGAGCGGATCCGGTAGCATCGTTATCCCTGCAACAAGGAAGATCCAGTCATGTTGACTTTGGCACAGAAACGCAAGTTTGTGACAGACGGCTATCTGCACATACCGGCCCTGGTACCGGATGCCATGGTGCAGACTGCCCTGCGGGCCATCAATCATTCCATTGGGGAAGTGGGCAAGACCGGGGCTGACCCCGCGCGTTACCGGGTGGATTCGTTCTGTTTCGAACTGACCCGCACCGAGATCATTACTGATATCTTCAATCGCACGCCCATAATGTCTGCGGTGGAAGATCTGTTGGGACAGGGCAATATGTTGCCGGTAGAGCATGTCCAGATCGCGCCCCGTTTTCCCTTGCCAGTGGGCCAGGAACCGGAACCCTATGAAGGTCATCTGGACGGTATTGGTGGCGGCTCGAATGGCATGGCCAAGGGCGTGTATGTGCGCAACTTCACCCTTTTTGCAGTGGTGTATCTCGTGGATGTCCCGGCACCGGAAAGCGGGAACTTCACCGTATGGCCCCAATCCCACCTGGTGTTCCAGGACTGGTTTCGCCAAGTGGGCCATGAGGTCCTGAGTCAGGGCGTTCCGCAAATTGATTTCCCCCGGGAAAGAGTCATGGTGACGGGCAAGGCCGGAGATGTAAT
>CAXXOQ010000120.1:0-20554 GCA_963664185.2 Caldilineaceae bacterium
GAGGACCTTGTCCGGCGTCAGTTCCCCGGCGGCTTCGGCATCCTTGATGATCTCCCAGGCCGCACGGGCCTTGACCGATCCGCCCGGATTGAACCACTCCGCCTTGGCCAGCAACCTCACATGACGGACACCCCCTGGCGGTGGGCCCATGCACTCAAATCCAGCAACGGCGTATTGCCTACCAGATCCGGCACAGAAACCGCAGACTGGGTCACCCCACACTTCATCGCAGTTTCGGGCATGGGCATGGATAGGAGATCAGGCGGGTTCGGGCACGGCGGTCACGTCTGTCTCCAGGCTGGGCAAACCGCAGAATTCCTCGTAGTCGATGAGTTCTGTGATCTCCGGCTGGTCGCCGCACAGGGGACATTCGGGGTTCTTGGCCACCTTCAGGGTACGTACGGTCATGTCTGCCGTATCAATCATGAGCAGACGCCCCGCCAGGGACTCGCCGAAGCCCACGATGAGCTTGATGGCTTCCAGGGCCTGCATGGATCCCACGATACCGGGCAGCACCCCCATGACACCCGCTTCCGCACAACTGGGTACTTCACCCGGCGGGGGGGGATCAGGGTAGAGGCAGCGATAGCAGGGCCCCGACCCGTCGTATACGGTTACCTGTCCCTCAAACATGAAGATACTGCCATCCACCAGGGGCTTGCCCAACAGATGACAGGCATCGTTGACCAGATAACGGGTGGGGAAGTTGTCCGAACCGTTAATGACCACATCGTACTCGTTGATGATGTCCATCGCATTGAAGCTGCGGATCGGGACGTTGTACCCCTCCACCTCCACATCCGGATTGATATCCTTGAGACGATCCGCGGCCGATTCAATCTTGGGGCGTCCTACATCCTTTTGCCCATGCAGCAATTGGCGCTGCAGATTGGAAACATCCACGGCGTCGTAATCCACAATCCCCAACCGGCCTACGCCGGCAGCGGCCAGATACATCGCCGCCGGACTGCCCAGACCACCGGCGCCAATCAGCAACACGCTGCTGTCCAGCAACTTGATTTGGCCTTCCTCGCCAATCTCGGCCAGCATGGTATGCCGACTGTAACGAATCTGCTGATCATCCGTCAGTACGGTCGGCACCTTGAAGACCAAGCCGGCATTCTTCCAGCCATTGAATCCCCCAATCAGGGAAATGGCGTTGCTATATCCCATTTCCTTGAGATTGCGCGCGGCCAGGGCGGAGCGCACCCCACCGGCACAATACAGAACGACGGGCTGCTCCCGATCCGACTGATGCTGTTCCACCTGCAGTTCCAGATGGCCGCGCGGAATGAATGTGGATTCGGGAATGTGGCCCTGCACCCATTCATCGCGTTCGCGAATGTCGATGACGGTCAGGTCCTCTCCCTGTTCCTGGCGTTGCTGCAGTTGCTGCGCCGTAATTTCGGTGATCTCGCTCTTGGCCAGATCCACCAGTTGATCACGATTGAGTCGAGCCATGGCCACCTCCTTGCCCGATCGGCTATTTCTGTTCGCCGCCACCGGCCATGGCCGGCACGATGGAGATGCGATCACTGTCTGTCACCGGCGTCGCCAGCCCTTCCAGAGCGCGAATCTCGTCATCATTGCGGAAGACATTGATGAAGCGCTTGACTTCACCGTCCTGATCCAGAATCTTCTCGCCCACCCCCGGAAAGGCTTCGTCCAGAGCCTGAATGGCTTCACCGACCGATGTCGCCTGCACGTCCAGTTTGGCGGCCCCGTCGGTCAAACGGCGGAGGGGGGTGGGAATAAATACGGTCGTCATAGGTGTCTCTCTTGGGATTTATCCAGCCATTGATGTGTCAGAAAATGCCATTGCACACGATCCCGGAAGGATCTGAACCTGAATGATACCACTGTCCCGAGGTGGTTTCTCTATGCATTTGGTTTGAATCGCAGCCTCGGACCTCTTGAGACGGGTCAGTGGTTGTCCCCGGTCACGATTTCCGCTTCCTCAACCAGGACAAACCGGACATCCGGTGTGTCCTGGGGATGGGACTGCGCAAACACCACATAGAGAGGGAATTCCCATGCCGTGCCTGCGGACCGCAGGGCGGCGGGCAGATCCGTAGCAGAGGCCCAATAGCAGGCAAAGAGGCCCGGCCGCGTTTCCTGGAATTCCACCTGATCCCGGAACTGATCCAGGGTGACATCCGGATAGATGTCCCGCAACCGAAAGGAGCGGATGTCTGCCTCCGGCTGGGCCAGGGAGCAAATGACATAGTGGGCGTCGGGATAGTGGGCGCTCCAGGCATCCGTGGCGGAGGGATAGGCTTCCGATGCCGGGTGGGAGTGATAGATGGCCGTCATGGCATCCCCTTCCTCCTCAAACCGGAATTGCATCATGAGCACCTGGGGGTCTACCAGGTAGTTGATGGTTCTCTCGGATGCGACATTGACCGCCGGCACCAGTTCCTTGGCCACATCGTCCCGGCCCCGGATAACACCGCATATTTCTTCCGGTGCCCCCTGCCGGGATTCCCGGATGATCTGATCCTGCATGGACTGGGAAAGAACTAGGCGCGGTCGCATGACAAACCTCAAGGCTGGTCCGATGGCCCCATTATACTGAACCGGACACGGATGCAGGATCCGGAAAGTCTGGGGAGACGCGGTTTCCCGGGCTGGCATCCCATGCGGCATTGGTGCGTTTTCCGACCCTGGCCTGCAGATGGCAAACGGGTGACCGGCCACATTGGTGCATGGTCCTGGCCGTATACAGTGTATATTCAGGGAAAGAACAGGGAATCCTGTGCCCCACCAGACCGGCAGAACGCCCCGGTCCCGGAAACGGCCGCCCATCAGTCCCATGACCTGACAGGATCTCATGCACTGGACATTCCATCCCCTTGCCACCCTTGGCCTGATCCTCTTGGGCAGCCTGTACATACGCGGTCTCCGGACTGTGCCCGAGGAACCCGTGGCCGGGAAGATCCGATTTGTCGCGGCCTTTGTCCTGGGGGTCCTGTGTCTCGGCACCGCGGTGCTGTCGCCGCTGGTCACACTCAAGAACGAATATCTCTTTGCCCGTTCCCTGCAACAGGTATTCGCCGGTATTTTGGCCCCTCCCCTGCTCTGGTATGGTCGCACCCTGGAATTCGCCTGGTATGGAATCCCGTCGGCCGTAAGGCGGGGACTGCAGCGCGGCTGGCAACGGACCCACCCGTTGCCGCGGCTTTTTGTCTGGGCCACTTCGCCCGGTCTGACCTGGCTGATCACCCTGGGGGTGTTCGGGTTGTGGCATGACAGTACCGTTGTGGACAGGATCATGCCGATTCCCTGGCTGGCGGATGCCTTCCTCTGGTTGTACTTCCTGATGTTTGGTCTCTTCTGGTGGCATGCCCTGGCTGCTTTTCCGCGCCTGCATCCCCCACTCCCCATCTGGACCCGGCTGGTCTATCTCATCATAGGCGGGGAAATCGCCAATATGGTTACGGGCATCAGCCTGGCCTTCCGGGCTGAACCCCTGTTTGCCTACTATGCCATGCAGCCACATCCCACGGGGCTGTCGGCCCTGCAGGACCAGATGGTGAGTGGCGGCATCATCTGGGTGACAGGCAGCTTTGTGTACGTATTCATCGCCATGACCCTGTTGGGCCAGGTCATTTTCCGGAACCGTCCCCAGCCTGCCGTACCCCCACGGGACTGGCAGACCGCCACGGTGAGCACCATTGCCCCCGGTCTGGAACAGCGGTTGCGGAATGGTGAATCCCCGGATTAGGACAGGGCGTCACAGCTCCGCAGCAATACCCGCAAAATTATGCTGGCCCGCAAGGCGGGAATTCGCCGGAATCATGGCCGGGCAGGCATCTTGCATTCCCCCTTTGCCACAGTTTCCGGTTTGTTTGGGATTCCCGGAATATGGTACGATCTGCGTAGCTTGACCTCAATCAAAAGTGAATCAGCCTGTGGATTGTCCCGCATGCGGTCAGCATAATCCTGACGACAAGAAAGTTTGCTGGAAGTGCCAGACAGAACTTCCGCCACCTCCACCCCCCAAGAAGCCACCGCGCACGTATTGGGGCCTGCCTGCCTGGGGTTGGATCGTGTTTGTCGGTTTGCTGTTTTCCTCTTTCCTGGTATCCCAGTGTCAGGCGCAGGGCATGTTGGGCGGAGGGTAGCCTGCAGGCGCCGACCCAAACGCGCCGCGGGTGCGGCGAGAGCTGTTTTGAGACTGCCAAGGGCGCAGTGACCCTGGACGAGTACGAAGTGCGCCGTGCCACCGGCGAGTACCGGCACATGACCCTAGCTCTCTGGGCCTGGGCCCTGCGGTCGGCAGTGCGCACCGCCCCCCAGGCTCCGGCCTCCCCATAAGCCCATGCCCCGTCAACAGGCCTTCCGGCAGACCCGGGGGTTGCCATTACCAACGCCGGGAGGCGGCGGCTTCCCATCCAGTTACAACTGCAGTGACAATATCAGGGGCTGACCGTGTTTGTTGGGTGGAGGCGCCCCCATGATTGGCAAGCAAATTATCGGATTGACTGTTGAAGGCTTCAAATCCTTCGGTAAGAAACAGCTGTTGCCGATACGGCCCTTGACTCTGTTGGCAGGTGCCAACAGCAGTGGAAGAAGTAGCATAATTCAACCTTTACTGCTCCTGAAACAGACGCTGGAATCCTCCTTATGATCCGGATCCCCTCAAGATTGACGGGCCCAATGTGATTTTTTCCCGGAATACCCAGATGTTCACGCAGGGCCAGGAAAGCGAGACGGCCTCCAGTCTGAGGATAGGGTTGGCATACGACTGCCAGATGATATTCGGCAAGGGAGATGCGCACCGTACCGTGGAGTTGGAGTTTCAGCGCACAGAGGAAGGGGCGGTTTCTCTCACGCAGGAAATTGTCAGGGAAACTCGCTGTCACAAGGGGCCAGAGGAGTGCAATGCGATTGATTTCACAGAGGGGGAACTGCCGCTGGATACGGTTGAGACCAATGACTGGCTGGGAGAAAACCTGAAAGGCTATTTGATGGCCAGATCCCAGAATGCCACCACAGAGGCACGCATGGTACGTTCCCGGTGTTTCCTGGATCTGGAGATGAAAATAACCGAGGAGGAATTCATACATGGGGCTGCCGTTTCCTTTAGCCAGCAACTGGGGTCCCTGATTACGAACGTAATTTACATTCCGGGTCTCCGTGATCCTGATCCTGCCCGATCCTATCCGCGTATGCCCATTGCCGAGCAGTTTCCGGGCCCCATGCATTCCTGCCTGGCCAGCGTCATTCATCATTGGGGCCCGGGCAGTGATCAGTGGGACAAACTGGAGCAGGACTTGCGCGCTCTTGACTTGACAGGAAAAGTAGCGGTGCATCCGGTTGATGATACTTCCCTTGAAGTACAGGTAGGTCGCTATATTCCGGGTTCTCGGCAAGCTCTCAGGGAGAGGGTCAGTCGGGCGGATGTCGGCCCTGGCCTGTCCCAGATCATGCCTGTCCTGGTCGCCTTGCAGGCGGCCCAACCCAATCATCTGGTCGTGATGGAACATCCCGAGTTGCATCTGCACCCACGGGGCATACACAAGCTGGCCGTTATTATCGCGGAGGCTGTGAACCGGGGGGTGCGGGTCATCATGGAGACGCACAGCGAACTGCTGCTGCTGGGGCTTCAGACCCAGGTGGCCAAGGGCCTTCTCAACCCTGAACTGGTGAGCCTGAACTGGTTTGAGCTGGACGAACAGGGTCATTCCTGTATCCAGCAGACCGAGGTCGGGCGTGACGGTTCCTTCGGTGATTGGCCGGTGGACTTCCTGGATGTCGAGTTACAGGCCCAGAAGCAATACCTGGATGCTGCAAGCCTGCCATGAGCCGCCACGAGAGCTCCCTGTTGCCGGTGGTCAATGCGGATATTCTGCGGGCGGCGGGAGAATCCGCAGGGCATGCCATAGCCGCCACCAGGATGGGGTCGGACCCAGCAATGCTGTGGCTTCATCCAGCTTTCCGTACCGGGCCGTCATTCGGTTATTCTGTACGGCAATGGCAGATCCATGCATAGGGCAACGAGCTGTGGACAAACCATTTCTGTCCTCTCCGCAGGCAAAGCAGTCCTTCGGTCACAGCCTTCTGGCCTGGCATGAACACCATGCCAAGTCGTATCCCTGGCGCACCCGCCCGCCTGGCGAGCGGGATCCCTACCATGTATGGATTGCCGAAATCATGGCCCAGCAAACGCGCCTGGCCGCCGTCGTCCCCTATTTCGAGCGCTGGATGCAACGGTTTCCCGGCATTCCGGATGTCGCGGCGGCGCCGGAGCAGGAAATCACCCGCATCTGGGCAGGACTGGGCTATTACCGCCGTGCCCTGAATATCCACCGGACGGCACGGATCCTGATGGAGCAGCATGGGGGGCAGGTGCCTTCATCGCGCCTGGAACTGCTTGCCTTGCCCGGCATAGGCCGTTATACGGCAGGAGCCATACTCAGCCTGTCCTTCAACCAGCCGGAACCCGCCATCGATGGGAATGTGGTGCGGGCCTTCAGCCGTCTGTGTGACGCGCCCTTCCAAGCGTCCCGCAAACGCGATCTGGATGTCATTGATGGGCAGATCCGGGACATTCTGGTCCATGCCCGACCCGCTGCCCCGGGTACGATCGCGGAAGCCCTGATGGGATTGGGGTCCAGCATCTGCCTGCCCCGGATTCCCCGCTGTCACGCTTGTCCCGTGTCCGCCCATTGCCGCACATACGCCAGGGCGGAGCGCCCTACTCCCCTTATCCGCACCCCAGGCAAAGCCTTGCCCGTGCGGCACTATCTGGGCTTCCTGCTTGTTGCCCGCCTGGAAGACGAACCACATCTGTTGCTGGTCCAGCACAAGCCTTTGGGCATCCTGGGCGGCCTGTGGGCGTTTCCTGCCCTCCTGATACCCGGTGCCGAAGCAGACGCCGCGCGGGATCTGCAAGCCCGTGTGCAAACCGCCCTGGGCCTGGACATCGGCCCGGCCCGGGAATTCGGATCATTCACCCAGGGCTATAGCCACTTCCGGCGTATCCAAAGGGTATTCTGGGCCGAATGTCCCGGTGATCAGCCCCAGTATGACCTGTGGGCCGCAGCCCGCTGGGTAAGGCCCAACCAACTGCCGGAATATCCCCTGTCGGTCCTGGACCAGCGCATTGCCCGGGCCCTGCCTGCGTTGTAGGGGAAAACGGCTCCCAGGCATCAATTTCAGGCGGCGATACGCGGCACGTCTTCTGCAGTCGCGGCCATGACGTGGGGTTTTGCCCCTTTGGTGACCACATCCCGCGTCACAATCACCCGGGTTACGTCCTCCCGGCTGGGAATCTCAAACATGGTGTCCAGCAGGCAGTTCTCGACAATGCTCTGCAGGCCCCGGGCACCCGTGCCCCGCCGGAAGGCTTCTTCCGCAATGGCCGCGAGCGCCTCCGGCTGGAATTCCAGGGTGACACCCTCCAGCCGAAAGAGGAGTTCGGACTGGCGTACTACACTGTTGTGGGGTTCAACCAGGATCGTGGCCAGCATGTCCCGGTCCAGCGCTTCCAGGCTGGCGATCACCGGCAAACGGCCAATGAATTCCGGGATGAAGCCATACCGCTTGAGGTCTTCGGGCATGACATGCCGGAGCATTTCGCTTTCGTGCAGAAGCCGATCTTCGGTTTCCCGCAGCCGTACTTCCAGTTTGCGCTCTTCCTCTTCTTCCGGCAAGGGCGGGCGTTCGCCCGCGGCGGCGCGGGGCCCCGACATCGGCGCCGCCGTACCCGGAAAACCGATTTGGCTCTTGCCCCCGCCAGCCCGCTTGCCGACGATTTCTGTCAAACCCTCAAAGGTGCCACTGCAGATGAACAGCACGTTACGCGTATCCAGGGGAATGAATTCCTGCTGGGGATGCTTCCGGCCGGCCTGGGGCGGCACATTGGTAACCGTACCTTCAATGATCTTCAGAAGGGCCTGCTGGACGCCTTCGCCACTCACATCCCGGGTGATGCTGGCCGACTCCTGGGACTTGCGGGCGATCTTGTCGATCTCGTCAATGTACACGATGCCACAACTCGCCTTTTCCACATCCCAGTCAGAGGCCTGCAGCAGGCCCACCAGCAGGCTTTCGACATCCTCCCCGACATACCCCGCCTCGGTCAGGCTGGTGGCATCGGCGATGGTAAAGGGTACCTCCAGCAACTGGGCCAGAATCTGGGCCATAAGCGTCTTGCCACTGCCACTGGGCCCGATAAGCAGCACATTGTTCTTGGCCAGTACCGTATCCTGGTCCCGGGTCGGCTGCGGGGACAGGGAACCATGCCGGAATATCCGTTTGTAGTGGTTGTACACCGCCACCGCCAGTACCTTTTTGGCCTGGGCCTGGCCAATGACAAATTTGCTGAGGTGCTCCACAATTTCGATGGGCCGCGGTATCCGGGTCGGGCGAAACCCGGCAGGAGTGTCCGATTCGGCTTCGGCTTCCAGGGGATTCAGGGAGTCCCCCGTCTCTTCCTGCGGCAACTCGGTACCGGCAAACGCCAGGGACATTTCGGTGACACACTGGTCACAGATGTGTATCCCGTATTTCAGGCCGGGATACATGGTGTTGACGGTATTGCGCGATGCCCCGCAGAAACTGCAGACCACCGAAGATTCGGAGGTCATGCGCCGTTCAGGCTCCCGCCGCCTCGGGCATCACCCCATTGACCCTCGGCACATTCACGGTGCCGTCGCGGACGGACACAATATGCGACGTGTCCCCCAGCACCTCATCCACCAGGCCGTACTCCTTGGCTTCCAGGGCATCCATGTAGCGATCCCGTTCAAAGTCCTGCTCCACCTGCTGCCATTCCTTGCCGGTGTGCTGCCCCACCAGATAGAACAGCTGGGTCTGCAGCCGCTCTTGTTCCCGGAAGGCCCGGCGCACGTCTTCGGTATAGCCCTGCATGCCGCTGCTGGCCGGATGCAGATGCACACAGGCATGGGGCAGGGCGTACCGTTTCCCGGCTTGCCCTCCCGCCAGCAGCACCGTACCCATACTGGCAGTCACACCGACGGCAAAGGTGCTGACGTCAGCTTCAATCATCTGCATGGTATCGTAAATGGCCAGCCCGGCGTAGACACTGCCGCCCGGGCTGTTGATGAACATGCGGATTTCCTGGCTGGTATCCTCCCGGTCCAGGAACAGCAGCTGCGCCACAATCACGTTGGCCACCTGGTCCGTGACGGGCGTACCCAGAAATATGATCCGCTCCTTGAGCAACAGGCTGTAAATGTCATAGGCGCGTTCACCGCGCCCTGTGGTTTCGATCACCATGGGTACCACACCCTGGGGATTGATCATGCTTTGGGAATCTTGCATGGAACCGTTCCTTTTGGTTATGTCAATTTGGTCGGCGCCGGCACCGGCGGCCGACCGTACATGGCCTATTGTAGATTGCCGGGAAACGGATTTCTGTTTGAATTGGGTTTGCAATCCGGAATCGGCCCATTTCAGGTGGCCTGGGTGGTAGCCTCAATCGGCTCAGAAGCCGCTTCATCGACGGCCTCGCCGGCCAGGGGCGCAGCATCCGGCGCTGCGTCGTCGCTCAGGTCTCCCTCCATCGCCACAAAGTATCGGTTCGGTGAATGCACACCATCCGTATACATCTCCACCAGGTTATTGTGTCCCATGTGCCGCAGGCCTTCGGTCATTCTTTGCTGGCTCAGGATGGCGGCCACATCGTCCGGGGTCAGGTTCTCGTCCATGTCGGCGGGCGGCGATTCCATGAGTAACCGGGCACTCATGGCAGAGGATTCGTGCAGTTGGGCTTGTATATCGTCAGGGACCTGGATGTTCTCCAGCTTGATGAATTCCCATATCAGCAGTTTGTTTACCAGATCGGTCTCCGCCTCCTCCCGCAGGGATTCCCGGAACTCCGCTTCGCTCTGATTGGTGTAACGCAAATAGGTTTCCAGATTGCGTATGCCGAACTGGGCCAAACCGCTCAACCGCTGATTGACAAGGAGACCGATCTGGTTTTCCACCGAGGCATCCGCATACTCGACCACCGATGCGTCCTGCAGGAGCTGCAGGCTCTCCGCCAGCTCCTCATCAAAAATGCTGCGGGCTTTCCTTGACTGCATGTTTTGCCAGAACAGAGTCTCATACTCCTCCTGGGATCGGTCCTCTTCTTCCATGTCGAGGTCCAGCACGGTCGCTATCGTCTCGGCATTCCAGGGAGCGGCGACGGTGCGGGAAACATTCAGGACCCGAATGTCAAACTGGGCGGACTTGCCGGCATAGACACTTTCGCTGTCTTCCGGATACGTGAGAACGAACTGCTTTTCCTCCCCCGTCGTCAGGCCCAGGATCTCCTGTTCCAGATTGGGCGGTCCCAGAGGGTATTCCTCGGAAAGCGCCACTTCCCATTCGTCGTCTTCCAGTACCATCTCATCGGTGGGTTCCTGATTCTCATCCAGGACCACCCCCTTGATGTCCAGCACGACCGTGTCTTCCCATGCAATGGGACTCGCGACTTCCTCCAGACGGGCCAGGCGGTCACACACCGCGGCCTTCTCCTCGGCCCTTTCCTGTTCCGTCAGCTCAAGCTCCCGGGGTTCAATGCGGAGCGTATAGTAATCGTCGGGCAGGTCCACATAGGGTTCCAGGGAGACCGTAAAGGCATAGGAGGTCGGTTCATCCGTTATCTCATCCAATTCCACATGTTCGGGCTCGGTGATGTCAGCCTGATCCAAAAAGTGCTGCAACGCCTGCTGCATCAGGTCTTCATGGGCCTCGGCCAGCAAAGCCGCACGTCCCACATACCGTTCCAGTACCCGATACGGAACCTTGGACCTGCGGAAACCGGGAATGTTGATGCGGCCCGCCAGACTGAATGCCACTGCCTTCAGGGCCTCGTCCACCGTGGCCTTTTCCACTTCAATCGTAACCTTGAGTTCTCTGTTGCCCGCCGGGGCAGTTCGGGTTTTCACCAGCAGACTCCTGAATCCGTACAAATAGGCCCAGCGCTGCAGGCTCTGGGCCAGGAGGCAAGCTAACGGCAGGGGGCATGCAGGGAGCCCGCCTGCCGCGATGGGACTGTTCGGCAGATTCCCATCCGGTTAACACCAGATTGTAGCATAGCGCCGGGCAAAACCATGGCGGCGGCGATGCCGGTGGACGGGCCGGTAAGTGGCCTGCCGAAGTCCCCGGATGGGGCACAGGCTGTGGTTGTCACGGCATCCGCCGGGGCCGGGCCCGCCGGGATTACGTGCGTCCGAAGGCCTTCTCCAGGGCATGTGCCGTGAACTGGATGATGGTGGGGCGGCCGTGGGGGCAGGTGAGCGGAGCCTGGCACTCGCCCAGCTGCTGCAAGAGGGCTTCCATTTCCGCGAAACTGAGCAGCTGCCCCGCCTTGATGGCCGCCCGCTTGCAGATAAGCTTGACCAGATGGGCCTCCAGTTCCTCCCGGACCAGATTGCGGTTCTGTTCCAGACTCTGCAGGACTTCGCGGAGCACGGTGCCCGGTTCCCGGTCACTCAGCAGGGCCGGAATAGCCCGGACCCGGTAGGTATCGCCCCCGAATTCCTCAATGTCGAAACCCAGCCTCTGCAACAGGGACAGGTGTTCCATCACGATCCCCGCCAGTTCCAGTCCCGTATGCAGGGTTTCGGGCACCAGCAGGTTCTGGCGGGCCGCTTCCTGCCGGGAGTCCCGAGCTCTGGCCATCCAGGCTTCATAGAGAACGCGTTCATGTGCGGCATGCTGATCTACCAGCACCATGCCCGCGGCGCTCTCCGCCACAATGTACATGGTACCGACCTGGCCAATGATGTTGAGGGGTGGCAGATCCGCCACCTGCATCACCGCGGGCGCATCTGCGGGTTGCATGGGCAACTTGGCGGCATTGCGCATCTCCAGTTCCACACTGGGCAGATTCAGGGCCAGTTCGCTTTGGGACTGGGCATCGGCATCCGGCCCGGCAGGGCTGGAGCCATTGGCTATCGGCTGGCCCTGGACCGCCGCATCCGGTACGGACATGCCTTCCATCAGGGCACTTTCAATGGCCCGCACCAGAATGCCGTAAATCCGCCGATCCGGCAACAGGCGCACATCCAGTTTCTGGGGATGCACATTTACATCCACCTGATCCGGTTTGACCTCCAGGAACACCAGCGCCAACGGCGCACGACCGATGGGCAGGCGACCGTGAAAAGCCTGCACCACGGCGTGGACCAGGGTCCGATTCTGTATCCACCGTCCATTGACGAAGATTTCGATCTGGCTGCGATTGGGAAAATGAATCGAAGGCGGGGAAACATAGCCTGACACCGATATGTCATCTGCGGCCGCCGAGAACACCAGGGCCTGGCGCGCCAGATCCCCTGCATGCAGGTCATAGAGGATTTCCCGGATATCGCCCCGGCCCCGGGTTTCCAGCAGCGTACGTCCGTTGTGACCATAGGCAAATCTGACGTGGGGATACGCCAGCGCATAACGCTGCACGAGGCGGGCTACCCGACCGGCCTCGGCGGCGGCGGACTTGAGGTAGCGTTGGCGGACGGGCGTGTTGACAAACAGGTTTTCAACCCGAATCGCCGTGCCGGGCGGCCGCCCAAGCGGTTCGGGCTGGCCCACGGCACCGCATTCCACCCGCAAGCGCGTTCCGGTGGTTTCGTGCCTGTAGCGCGAGGCCAGCGTCACGTGACTGACAGCCCCGATACTGTACAGGGCCTCGCCCCGGAAGCCGAGCGTGTCCAGGTGGGTCAGTTCGGCCGCAGTCTGCAGCTTGCTGGTGGCATGGCGGCGGAAAGCCAGCAACATGCTGTCGGCGGGGATCCCGTCGCCATCGTCCTCCACCCGAATCTGGGCCACGCCCCCTTCCCGCAACTGCACGGTAATGGCTTGCGCCTGCGCATCCAGGCTGTTCTCCACAAGTTCCTTGACCACATTGACAGGGCGCTCGATCACCTCCCCGGCGGCAATCTGGGCAATGACATCAGAGCTGAGGGGCTGGATGGCAGTCATGCAAGTCAGGCAGAAACAAGGGCCAGGAAAGATGACCATACAGGCAGGTCACACGGCACAGAAATCCTGGGGCACCTGTACCTTCCCTGCCGCCAGCGGCAGGGATGCGACCGGATACCAGGCAAGCAAAGTAACGCCTGGAACCTGCCTTTCCGCATATAATACCATCTGCGCCCGCACGGGAAGCGCCATCCTTTGTGCCCGGCATGCCGGCACCTTCACGGTCGGAGACAGGAAATGGCTCACGTATCAACCCCTTCAAGTACCACTGCCATGCCCGCCATCCGGGACATCCGGCGCCAATTCATCGATTTCTTTGCACAGCGCGGACACGAGCGGGTCGCCAGCAGCAATCTCGTACCCGAAAACGACGCTACCCTGCTGTTCACCAATTCCGGCATGGTGCAATTCAAGGACTGCCTGCTGGGCCTGGAAACCCGTTCGTACCGGCGTGCCGTCACCTCCCAGAAATGTTTGCGTGTGAGCGGGAAACACAACGACCTGGATGAGGTGGGCCTCAGTCCCCGGCACCATACATTCTTTGAAATGCTGGGCAATTTCTCCTTTGGCGACTACTTCAAGCCAGAGGCCATTCGCTTTGCCTGGGAACTGATTGTAGAAGAATGGCAGTTGCCGCCGGAACGTCTTTGGTTCAGTGTCTATGAGGACGATGAGGAAGCGCCCCAGTACTGGCGCGAGGTCGGGGCCAATCCGGACCGGATCCTGCCCTTCGACCGCACGGACAACTGGTGGTCCATGGGGGAAACGGGACCTTGTGGCCCCTGTTCCGAAATTCATTACTACTGGGGAGATCTCAAGGATCAGCACCCGGATGGCGTGAATCGGGACGACGAGTATCTGGAATTCTGGAACCTGGTCTTCATGCAGTACGACCAGGTAACGCCCACCGAACTGGTGCCGTTGCCCAGTCCGGGGGTAGACACCGGCGCCGGCCTGGAGCGCGTGGCCAGCATCCTGCAGCATTGCGACAACACCTACGATACCGATGCGTTCCAGTTCCTGATGGACCGCGTACAGGAAATGGCGCAACAGACCGATGCCCAGCGGCGGAGCAACGAAGTGCCCTACCGTGTCATTGCGGATCACGCCCGTGCCATTGCCTTTCTCATGGCGGAAGGGGTGCTCCCGGGCAATGAGGGCCACAACTACATTACGCGCCTGATCCTGCGGCGGGCCGCCCGTTTTGGCCGGATGCTGGGTTTCCATGAACCCTTCATGGCCCAGGTCGTGGAGAACGTGATTGACGAGATGGGAGAGCACTTCCAGGAATTGCGGCAACGCCAGGATTTCATCTGCCAAAACGTGACGCACGAGGAAACCCGCTTCCTGCGGACGCTCAGCAACGGCCTGAATCATCTGGAAGCCATCATCGAGGAAAACCAGTCCCGGAACCTTTCCACGATTTCGGGGGAACAGTCATTTCTGCTGTGGGACACGTTCGGTTTTCCCCTGGACCTGACCCGGGACCTGGCCCAGGAACAGAACATGACGGTCGACGAACCGCGTTTTCAGGTGCTGTCCGCAGAAGCCCGCGAACGCAGTCGGCAACAGGCCGCCGCACAGGAGACTACCTGGTCCGGTATCTATGGCGAGGTGCTGCAACAGCTGCAGGACAGCCAGGACTTGCCCGCATCGGGTGTGAAACACCTGATCCATGAGGGCAAGACCTCAGTCCAGACCCGGGTGTTGGCCCTCCTGCGGGACAGCCAGGCCCAGGATACGGTGCAGGTCGGTGACCAGGTCGAAGTCGTGGTCCGGGAATCCCCCTTTTATGTCGAAGCCGGCGGGCAGGTAAGTGACACCGGGACTATCGAGGCCACCGGGTCGCACGCTCCCGCATGGTCCCTGCAAGTCCATGATGTACATCGCCCCCTCCCGGGGCTCATTGTCCATGCGTGTACGGTAACGGCCGGTACACCCCAGACCGGCGATATGGCCCTGTGCCAGCTGGAGGAAGCACGGCGGACTGATATCATCCGTAACCATACCGCGACGCATCTGCTGCATGCTGAACTGCGCCGTCTGCTGGGCGACACCGTACATCAGGCGGGATCGCTGGTGGCGCCGGATCGCCTGCGTTTCGATTTCACCTTCGACCGCGGCCTGACCGCGCAGGAAATCGCGCAGGTTGAGGCCACCACCCGTCAGGCCATCCTGGCCAACTGCCCGGTTACGGATAGCTGGGAGTCCTACGATGCGGCGGTGGCCTCGGGGGCCATGGCCCTGTTTGGGGAAAAATACGGGGATGTCGTGCGGGTCGTCCGCATCGGGGAAGGCTCGTACGTGAGCCAGGAACTGTGCGGAGGCGTGCATGTCGCCACGACGGCGGAAATCGGTTCCTTCCACATCGTGAGTGAAGGCAGCAGTGCCGCCGGCCAGCGCCGCATCGAGGCGGTGACCGGGCGGGCGGCCCACCAGTACATGACGGCCATCCTGCAGCGCCAGCAGGAAGTCGCGACTTTGCTCAAGACCCAGCCCGATATGCTGGTACAGTCCATCGAGTCCCTGCTGGCGCAGAACCGGCAATTGAGTCTGGACCTCAGAGCCAGCCAGCGGGCGCAGGCCCAGGACAATGTGACCGCCCTGCTGCATGACACCACGCACGTGGGCGATGTGCCCTGTGTCCTGGCTGAGGTCAAGGTGGCTGACGTGCAGCTCATGCGGGAGATGTGTGATCGCGTCCATGACCGTTTGGGCCAGGGCGTAGTGGCGCTGGGTGCCCAGATCAATGCGAAACCGCAATTGGTCGTCGCGGTTTCCCCCGCCCTGGCCCGCCGTGGCCTGCATGCCGGCCAGATTGTACGGGCCATCGCCCCTCGTATTGGGGGCGGCGGTGGTGGTCGCCAGAATATGGCCCAGGCGGGGGGCCGCAACGCGGCCGGCATGGAGCAGGCGCTGGCACAGGTGCCGGAAGTGGTGGCCGAGCTGCTGGCCGACACCTCCTGAACCCGCAGGGGAGACTCATTGGCCGCATCCGGTGCCTGGCATCAGGTGGCTGTCGGCTCCCGGCAGATCCGCCGGAGAGCCGGTGACCCACAGCCCTGCAGGGTTGACGGTTCCCGCACAGACTGCGGATTGTCCATGGCCTTGGCACCGGTCCCTATATCACCGGTCACAGGTACGAACAATTCTGGTGGCAACAGGTATATAATTCCCGTACCTTAGCCCCATCCGTGAACGGTCCCGCTGTGCCCCGCATCATTCGCATTACCCCGTTCAGCCAGCTACCCACTTTGCTCCGGAGTCTGCGTACGGTGCAGGAAACGGTGGTGGAGGTGGAGGCATTTCCTGCGCGCGCGCAGGAACGCAGTTGGCTCCTGGCGCTGTTCCGGCAGGCGCGCACACAGGGCACGCCTCTGGTTTTTCTGAGTACCAGCCAAGCGATGCGCGTGCGCCTGCGCAAACTGCAAATCCCTGTAGCCGGCACCATGCAATCTGCGTACCAGCTCCTGGAGGATCTGGCAACCTCGCACCCAACGCGTTCCCATCCTGGCCGGAAGCGGCGCCCCGGACTCACCGACAGTCAGACCGGCATCCGGATACGGGCCACGGTCGGAGAAGCTCACGGCAGCTGGCTGCACCGCTTTATGCCGATTGCCGTCTCGTCGGTATTGCTCTTGTTGACACTGGCGACTGTTCTGGCCTTTCGCCAGTATGTGGCACCCAGTGCCACCATTGTGGTGCATCCGCCGCCGGAGCGCCTGGCGGTGGAGATCCCGATGTTTGCCAGCCTGTATGTAACGGCGCCCGATCCGGATATGGGGTCCGTGCCCGCGGACTTCGTTTCCGTATTCCATGAAGTCCAGCGCCGTGGTGCAACGTCAGGGCAACGGCTCATCCCCCAGGAAAGGGCCCGCGGCTTTGTACTGGCCCGCAATGTTTCCGGGGGGCCCCTGCAGGTGCCGGAAGGCACCAATGTCCAAACCAGTACCGGCCAGGCCATTGCGTTTATCACTTCGGATGCCATTACCCTATCGGCCGATTCCCAGCTCCAGACCCTGATCCCGATTGTGGCGGTCGAGGCGGGGGAAGAAGGCAATGTGCCCGCCAACAGCATCAACACGATTGCCGGCAGCCTGGCGTTTCGTCTCCAGGTCACCAATCCGAACCCCACCACCGGCGGCACTTCCGAATGGCAATCCGTGGTGATCCAGGAGGATCAGGAAGCACTGCAGAACAAAATGCTGCAGGAAGTACGGCAGGAGGCCTATAACATCCTGGTGCCCGAAGTGGCCGAAGGCTACTGGCTGCCTCCGGAAACCGTGAAGGTGGATTTGCAATGGGCCTCCACGGATTTCTTTACCGATGAGGCGACCGAATCGCTCACCGTGACCATCATGGTTCAGGTGAGCGGACTGGCGATCCGCACGGCGGATCTGCTGGATTACGTGATGGCCCAGGTGGAGGCCAGTACGCCGCCGGGGGCCCAGCTGATTGCCTCCACCCTGGACTTCCGCTTCCAGCCGGAAGTCGTGGCCAGTCCCACGGAGGTGGGATTCACAGTGGAATCCTCGGTCGCATACGTACAGCAGGTGGATGTGGCTCAAATCCGTTCCCTGGTTGTCGGCAAGACCGTGCAGGAGGCCCAACAACTGCTCCAGGATCTGGCGCCGGACATTCAGGTGCATCCCGCTACCCAGACCGCATTGCCCAGTTTGCCCCAGCGCATTCAGGTACGCACCCAATTCCTGCCGGATTCCAGCTGAGAACGGTTATGGATGTACAGATTCGTCCCAGGCTGATGGCGGTGGATGTCGGCCGCACCCGGATTGGCATCGCGCTGAACGATTCCCTGTGGCTGGCGGCCACCCCCCTGGAGGTACGGCATCGCACAAGCCGCCGCGCGGACTTCGCCCATCTCTGTGGGATCATCCGGCAACATGATGTCCAGGCCGTGATTTGTGGTCTGCCCCTGGAGGACGCCCAGACGGAAACCGCGCATGCCGGTTACATCAGGGAGTGGGCGTTGCGCTTCGTGCAGGCCCAGCGGATCCTGTTGCCCAAAGCCCGCGATGTGATTTTCTGGGATGAACAGTTCACTTCGGCGGCGGCCCGTCTGCAGTTGGCCGAAACAGGGGCCAAGTCCCAGCCGGAGGATGCCGTGGCCGCCGCCATCATTCTGGAAGCGTATATGCGGGCGCAGGAGTGCCATGGGTCCCGCGCCCTGGGCTGCATCCGCGGCTGATCCGGATGCCCATGTCGTCTGCCCCTTTGCCTCCCGACCGCCAGCGGATTGTCCGTTACCGCCGGCAACTCCACGCCTCCCAAGGGGGGACCTCCACCGCCTCGCGGGAACGGCAGCGGGCGGGTTTCTGGAGTTACCTGCTTCAGCTCGGCCTGGTGCTGGCTTCGCTGACGGCGGTCGTCTGGTCCTGGCAGCTCGCCCAGGCCTTTCTGGCAGGCCAGCGATCCGATGTCCCGTTTCCCACGCCGCAATTGCTGGACCTGCACCAGGCCTACAGTGCCTTGACCCCGGACAACATTGAACACCGGATCCTGTCCCTCAGCCTGAATCTGCAGGAACCCGGGTTGCAAACCACGCCGGAGGGGGATCCGGTGCCCAAACCCTTCACGATCGGCATCGGTGAACCGGCTCTGTATATTGCGTATCGGCTGGAAAGGGCCGGCCTGGTGACCAACGCGGAACTCTTCAATCTCTACCTGCGGGTTCACCATCTGGACCGGCATCTGGAAGCGGGCAACTTCATGCTGACCGAAACCATGACCATCCCCGAATTGGCAGAGGCCTTGCAGGCCCCCAGCTATGAGGAGGTGGTGGTGACGCTGTTTGAAGGCATGCGCACGGAAGAATTCGCGGAACTGCTGGAAGAGCATTTTGTGATTGAGGCCACAGCTTTCCTGGAAGCCGTACGGCATCCCCAGACCCTAACCATCTTTGACGACTACGACTTTCTGGCGGATCTGCCGGCCAGCGCCACGCTGGAAGGCTACCTGTTTCCCGATACCTACCGCTTTCCGGTCGCTTCCGACGAGCCGGAAGAAATCATCGCCAAGTTGCTCGACAATTTTGACCGGAAACTCGGGGATTCGCGGCTGGAAGGCAGTCGGACCGGCCTGTCCCGGCATGAACTGGTCACGCTGGCCAGCATTGTTGAGAGGGAAGCCCAGGTCCCCGTTGAGCGACCGCTGATTGCCAGCGTCTACCTCAATCGGCTGACGGGCGACTGCACGGCCGAAACCGGCCGGCCTTTCCTGGAATCGGATCCCACTGTGCAATATCCCCTGGGCAATGCGGAAGAAGGCTGGTGGCGACCTATCCAGATTGCGGACTACAATCGGGTCAATTCTCCCTATAACACATTCCTGTATCCGGGCCTGCCTCCCGGTCCCATCTCCAATCCCGGCCTGAGTGCCCTGGAAGCGGCCTACGCCCCCGCACAGTCCGTCTACTGTTACTTTCACACCTCGGATACCGAGGGCCGTCATGCCTTCGCCCGCACGTACGAAGAGCACCAGCAGAACATGCGGCGCTATGGCGGCAGCTGATGAAAATCCTGTTTGCGACGCCCCACCTGTTTCCGGATGTCGTGGGCGGATCGGGACTGCACTCCTATCACCTGATCCGCTATCTGGCCCAGGCCGGGCATGCGGTGGATGTCCTGCATCCCTACGCCACCCGTCACTTTCCCGCATGGCCGCACGTCAGGGAGTTTACGCTGCCCTTTGGCCGCACGATTCTCGACTATGCCGGACATGTCAAAGCCTGGATTGGCCGGCGCCGGTACGACGTGGGTTACAGTGACGGCCTGTCGCTTCTGCGTTATGTCAAACATCGCGCCTTTCCCTGCATCTGGAATGATCACGGCTTTCGGGAGTTCCACCCCCAGTACTTCCCCGGGTATTGCCGGGCTACACCCAAGGCGGGCTGCAAGGAGTTGCTGTTCTACTGGCCCCGTGTCTGGGCCCGCCGGCACATGGCGCGCACGGCAGATCTGGTGGTGTCCATGGGGGGCCATATCGATTACATCGTGGAGCACATTTTGCAGGTGCCAGAGGCCCGCATCTGCCACCTGCCCAATGCCGTGGAAGCGGAACAGTATCCGGATGTTGGCGCCCCCCCGCCTCCTGCCGATCCCCGGCAGTTCCTGTTTGTGGGGGCCCTGAGTTACCGCAAGGGTATCTCCCTCCTCCTGGAATCCTTTGCCCGGTTGCAGGAACACGGCGCCCGCCTGCGCATGGTGGGCGATGGTCCGATGGCCCCGGCCGTAAGGGCATGCGGATTGCCCAATGTAGAGCTGGTCGGCGCGAAATTCGGTTCCGCGCTGTACGCAGAGTACCGCCAGGCCGGCAGTTTCGTGTTCCCTACGCTCCTGGAAGGGATGCCTACCGCCGTACTGGAAGCCATGCTTTGGCATAAACCGGTCATTGCCGCCGATGTGGGCGCGATCCCGTTGCTGGTAACACCGGCCACCGGGATGTTGATCCCGCCCCACAATGCCCAGGCCCTCACCGCGGCGGTCCGCACCATGATGCACGCGACGGAGGAAACACGCATGCGCATGGGGGCGGCAGGACATGCCCTGGTCCGGAATCACTATTCCTGGCAACGGGTCTCCCGCGCCTACCTGGACTG
>CAXXOQ010000121.1:0-2232 GCA_963664185.2 Caldilineaceae bacterium
TGGACATAACGATCCGTCCAGAAGGCAGATTGCGGGGCCAGACGCTGCAACATGAACAGAGCCCCCATCAGCACATCATCCCCGGCTGGGGTCAGGCCGGAACCCAGACCCAGCAAACCGGTAGCGGCTGTGTGCCAGCGCATCAGGGAGTTGGTCTGAAGGTACAGCCAAGGCCTGCTGCAAACTGTCTGTCCTTGCCTTCAGGGCACGATATTCCAGGGGCAAGAGGGACGCGGGCGAAGCCGTCGCCAAGAGCTGGTCCAGCATGGAATGCAGCTGGGAACCCCCGGCCCGTGGACACGGATTGCCTTGAGGCAGCCGATCCTGCCATTGGGGAATCCGGCGGCAATCCTCGGTCCAGGTACGGCCCTGGATCTGCGGCCAGGCCAGGAATACCGGAGGATCCTGCAACAGTTTCCGGCGTGCCCTGCAAGTGGAAGGGTCCCCGATCCTGCGGGTTCACGGCAAGTGATATGATGTCGCCGCTCTCTGTCACCAGATTCACCACACTGGCATGATGGCCCCGGACGGCCAGGCGCGTGGATCTGCCCGTCCAATCTGCGACCAGCGTCCGGCTGGCACTGACAACCCGTCGGCTCCCGTTCATGCCGTGTCCTGCAGGGCCTGGGTGATGTACGCGGCCAAAGAGATGGGTTTCCGCCCCAGCAACGCCGTCAGGATGCGGCCATTGCCCCCGGAATCCATACCGTTCGTAGTAGGCAAACATGGCCTGCAGGGGTCTGCCGGGCATAGGCACTGAGACCGGAATTCCGTGCTTCGGCTTCCCACTGTGCCGGATCCAGGCGTTCCACGTGGACAGGACTGCCGATTTGGCGGGTGACCAGATCGGCTATGGCCTGCTGGCTCAGGTTTTCTCCCGCGGCCAATTCGTAGGGTGGGGGATGGCATGCCAATGCGGTTTCCCTTCCCTCACCACCCGCGCCGCCACGACTGCCAGGTCCTGCAGATGGATCATGTCAATCACGGTCGCAGATGCATAGGGCAGCCGGATTTATTCCGATGCGTGCGCATACCGGGCCAGTGAATGTCCAGATTCTGCATATAGGCACATGGCTGCAGGATGGTAAAGGGCAGGTGGGTGCGGAACAGACTCTCTTCCACACGCAGCTTCTGCCAGTGATGCGGCATTTCCTCGGTTTGCGGGTGCAGCACCGAGTGGTACACGAAATGGGACAGGGCGGTTTCCTGGCTGCTCTTGGATCGCCAATTGCGCCAGCTCCACTTCATGGGGGTGCATATTGGGACAAATGAAATAGAGGCAGTCGACAGGTTCCAGGGCCCGGAGCCAGTTTTGCCGATCTGACATGTCCGCCTGTGAAGACCTGATGGGCACCGAGGTCCGCGAGCTCCCGGGTCTGAGCCGCCGTGCGGACCCAGGCGTGCAGGTCTATGTCTGGACAGTCCCGGAGGGCGCCAAGGAGAGCCCGGCCTGTCTTGCCGGCGGCGCCGGGTTACCAGTACGCTTTGCTTCATCCCGGCTGCTGGCCCGTGTCGGAAGTGGCCGGGTTCTGCCCGATAGCGGAACGGGTGGGAACTGTGGCCTGTAGCAGGTCCAGCCTGTGGCTAGCCATGCGGATTTGGATTCCGGTTGTCCTGCGCCATGGCCATGCCTGCGGGGCTGCGGGCATGGCCAGGGCCGGGGTTGAGGGAGGATAACGGTTGCGGCAGCTTGACGGTGGGTGTCGGCCTGCTGGCACCGTTGTGGACTCCGGGGTTGGGGCTTATTCGCCCCCTTCCTGCAATTCCACGACGACAGGGGTATAGTCTTCTCCCGTCAGATCGCCTTCCAGCAGGGCATGGGCCGCCTGGGCCAGGTCGGGTGCGATAGGCGTCGGCCGCAGGCTCGGCGGCAATGACGCCGCCATCCATCGAGGTCCGCACGGTCTGTTTCCCACAGGGCGGGATCCATCACGCCAATGCCCTGGGGGGAGGGCCAGATCAGCTGGTTGATTTCATTCAGCTGCCATTCCATGTGCGATGGGCCCAGGGTAGGTCCGTTGGCCAGCACCACTTCCACGCAGGCCGCAAATTCATCCCGGCAGAACTGCCAGCCCTGGAACGTGGCAGCCAGGAAACGGATGGCGGCGTCCTCGTTGCCGGGTTCGGCCAGCCATTCCGCCCGGGCAAACACATGATCCTGCAACATGGCCGTACCGACATCGTTGTAGTCAATCACGACCAGATCCTCCGGCTGATACAAGGCACCGGTTT
>CAXXOQ010000122.1:0-17916 GCA_963664185.2 Caldilineaceae bacterium
CCCTCCCTTGCAGCCAGAGGAAGTCCGCGTGGCAGTTGAGGCAACAGGTCTCAATTTCACGGATGTCCTGCACGGCATGGGCGTCCTCAATCGAGGTCTGGCCATGGGGCGTGAGATGTGTGGCCGGATCCTGGAAGTGGGTTCCGACCATGCCGACCTGTCCATCGGTGACCGGGTAGTGGGTCTGGGCTTCGGGACTTTCAGTGCGGAAGTGGTGACCCGGGTTGAACTCGTAGCCCCTGCACCATCTGCCGTGCCCGCTGCTGCCCTGACCACGATCCCAACGGCCTTTACCACCGCGGCCCTTGCGTTTGAGATGGCGGAACTAAGGGTTGGTGAACGGGTGCTCATTCATGCGGGTACGGGCGGTGTGGGCTTGGCCGCCATTCAGCTGGCGCGTCTGGCCGGAGCGGAAGTATATGTGACCGCCAGCGCACCCAAGCAGGCATTTCTCCGGTCTCTGGGGCTTACCCAGGTATTCGACAGCCGACAGACACGATTTGGAGCCGAGATTCTCCAGGCCACTGAAGGCCAGGGCGTTCATGTAGTACTCAACAGTCTCACGGGCGAAGGCTTTATTGAGGCGAATCTGTCCTGTCTGTGTCCCGGTGGCCGGTTTGTGGAAATTGGCCGGAAGGATATCTGGAGCCGGGAAGAAATGGCATCAGCCCGGCCGGATATTGCTTACTCCCTGCTGGAACTGGATGTTCTCAAGCGAGAAGATCCCGCCCGCGCCGGACGGATACTCAGAGGCGTAATGGAACGGCTGGCCGCAGGGGAGCTGACGCCTCTTGTCTGCAGCCGATGGCCCCTGGCAGAAGCCGGGGCAGCGATGGCGTTCATGCAGTCGGCGCGCCATATAGGGAAAGTCGTGCTGGCACCACCACCCCTCAGCCAGGGACGCTTGCGGGAAGACCGCACATATCTGGTAACCGGTGGCCTGGGCGGCATTGGGTGTGCCGTAGCGCGTTGGCTGGCGGACCAGGGGGCGGGTGCCATTGTCCTGAACGGACGCCGGGCACCGGGCGCGGCGGCTGAGGCAACGATTGGCACGTTGCGGGAACGCGGGGTGAAGGTACAGGTAGAGCTCGCTGATGTCACGGACACCGATGCGCTGGATCAGATGCTGGCGCGCATAGAGGAGACACTACCACCCCTCGGTGGCATTATTCACAGTGTGGGCGTGTTGTCAGATGGCGCTCTGGGCAACCAGAGTTGGACCCGGTTTGAACAGGTCCTGTGGCCCAAGGTGCTGGGCGCCTGGCACCTGCACCGGGCCACCGCCCACTGCGATCTGGACCTGTTTGTGCTGTTCTCCAGTACGGTAGGGGTTCTGGGTAAATCGGGCCAGACCAACCATGCTGCGGCCAATGCCTTTCTGGATCAGTTGGCGCGACACCGCCAGGCTCTGGGTCTCCCCGGTCAGGTAATTCAGTGGGGTGCCTGGTCGGAACTGGGCGAAGCCGAGGAACAGCGTGCACGCATCTCCCGGCAGTTGGCTGCCGCCGGGGTGAACTGGATCAGCCCCCGGCAGGGCATGCAGGCCTTTGATCAGCTGGTACGCGCGGATTGGACATCAGGCACTGTGACATCGGTAGACTGGCCGGTTTATGCCGCGAATCTGCCCAGCCCGGAACCCTTTTTTGAGGATTTGCTCTCTGCGGCCGCCGCCCCGCCCGCAGAGGACACGAACTCAACCACCGGGCTGTTGACCCAGCTGCGACCCACCACGGAGACCGCGCGCGCGGAAGTCCTGACTGCGTTTCTGCAACAGGAATTGCAACAAATATTGCGGCTCCCAACCCTTCCCGATCCAGCGGCCGGATTCTTTGATCTGGGCCTGGATTCGCTGATGGCGGTGGAGTTGCGAAACCGGCTGAACCGGGCCTTTGCCGACGAATATGTCGCCTCCAGCACTATTGTGTTTGACTATCCCGATATAACGAGCCTGGCGCACCATTTGCTGCAAGAACTGGCGGGAGACAGCGATGCGGTGGGATCGGCAGAACCACGAACACCGGAACGTCCCGTGCCGGCGCAGTCCGCTGACGCGCGCATCGCTATCGTGGGCATGGCCTGCCGCTTCCCGGGTGCCTCCGACCTGCCATCCTTCTGGCAGCTGCTGGAGTCCGGAGGCAACGCGGTGACGGACGGACGGCAGGATTCCGGCTCCTGGCACGGGTTTGTCGGCGATCGCACGTCGAAGGATCCTGTTTGCCGGTGGGGCGCGTTCCTTGAAGGACTTGACAAATTTGACGCCAGGTTCTTCCGGATACCGCCGATCGAGGCTCGCACCATGGACCCGCAACAGCGGCTGCTGCTGGAAACGAGTTGGCAAGCCCTTGAAGACGCGGGCATCGATCCGGACGGCCTGAAGGGCACCCGCACCGGGGTGTATACCGGCATCAGCAACAGTGAGTACCGGGATCTGATGACAGCCCGTGGCCTGGACATTGATTTCCTGGGCACAACGGGCAGTGTGGCCGCGGGCCGGGTCGCCTTTACCCTGGGTCTGGAAGGACCCGCCATTGCCGTTGATCAGGCCTGTGCCTCGTCCCTGGTGGCTATTCATCAGGCGGTGACGGGATTGCAGCGGGGCGATGTCGATCTGGCCCTGGTGGGAGGCGTGAATGCCGTCCTGTCTCCCATGGCCACCCAATCCATGGCCGAAATCGGGTTGTTGTCGCTGCAGGGAGTGTGTCGGCCCTTCGATACCGATGCGGACGGTTTCGCACGCGGTGAAGGCTGTGGGGTGGTAATCCTGAAGCGATTGACCGAGGCCGATGGCGATCGCATTTGGGGGACCATTTGCGGCACAGCCGTGAACCAGAATGGCGCCAGTGCGGGATTGACCGTACCCAACGGTCCCGCCCAGGAACGGCTGATCGAAGAGGCCCTGGCACAGGCGGGCCTCCTGCCGGCGGAAGTGGATTACCTGGAAGCCCATGCCACCGGTTCGGAGTTGGGGGACTCCATCGAAATCCAGGCCGCGGCGGCCGCCTACGGTCGCGCCAGAGATGCGAAACACCCTCTCCTCGTAGGAACCGTAAAAGCCAACCTCGGACACCTGGAGGCCGCCGCCGGCATTGCAGGCCTGATCAAGGTGATCCTGGCCATGCAGCGGCGGACAATTCCGGGGCACATCCATTTCCAGAATCCCAATCCGCTCATTGCCTGGGATACGCTTCCCGTGCATGTGCCACCGGAACCGATGGACTGGCCGCATGATTCCGAACGACCGCCGCGTGCGGGCATAAGCGCTTTCGGCGTTTCAGGCACCAATGCCCATGTCGTGGTGGAAGGGCATCGGGAACCGGATGCGCGCATATCCGAACCTGAGACATCGTTCCTCCCTGCCGGTACCGCCCGCACGGTGCCCGTGATCCTGCCGGCCCCATGGGGAGACTCGGTTGCGGGGCCAGCAGACGCCACCAGGCGCAAGACCCGATTGCTACCACTCTCGGCCCAGTCGGGGACAGCCCTGGCCACCCTTGCCACACAATACCTGTTGTGGCTGGACAGCCATCCGGCTGCGGATTGGGCCTCCCCGGAAAGAGCGGACGCATTGCTGGCGGATATGGCGTGGACAGCCAGTGTGGGACGGAGCCACTTTGCCCAGCGTGCGGCGGTGGTTTTCGACCATGTGTCAGAGCTCAGGGAACAACTGACGCAGTTGGCTGAAAACGAAAAGACAGCAACCCCTGCCATACACAAAGCCAACCAGGTGGCCTTTGTGTTCTCCGATCAGGGAAGTCAATGGCGCGGTATGGGGAAATCCCTGTACGCCAGCGAGCCAGTGGCAAGGGGGGTTCTGGACCACTGTGAGCAGGTGATGCAGGAACTCATGGGGACATCCATCCTGGCCGTGATGTTTGGGCTCCCTGCCGCGGCGGGAGATCTGGCGGATCCGGTGTGGGGACAGTCCACGACCTTTGCCTTGGCGTGCGCCCTGTGGAGCCTATGGCAAAGTGTAGGCATTCAGCCCAACCTGGTGACGGGCCAAGGCGTGGGCGAACTGATGGCAGCGCATGCAGCAGGGATGTTCAGCGTGGCAGAGGGCCTGCGGGCATCGGTAGCCCGGGGTGCGGTCCTGGCCGCTTCGTCAGACCAGGCCGAAACGGCGTTGCAAGAATGGGAAGTCGTATGGGATGAGATTGAACTCGCAACACCCACCATCCGCATGGTGAGCAGTTTGTCGGGCCAGATGGCAGCAACACATGAGCTGCAGGACAAGCTCTATTGGTATCGGCAGGCCCAGGAACGCTGTGAATTCGGCAGGAGCGTGGATACGCTGGCACAACAGGGTACGGATCTTGTGGTCGAAATTGCGCCCCAGGCCTCCCTTGAACGGCAGATTGTTCAGACTTGGCCCATATTGGCGCACGGGAATGAGCCTGCTCCTGCCAGCGTACTTCAGAGCCTGCAGAAACCCACTGATCACAATCCACAGACGGGTCAGGACAGCGGGTTTGTGACCGCTGCCGCCCAAGCGTATGAGGCAGGACTGCCGTTAACGCTGGCGGGATTATTCGCCGGGGAAGCACGGCGTCTTGTTTCCGTTCCCCACTACCCATTTCAGCGCCAGCGATACTGGATTCAGGAGGCCAGAAGCCAGGCTTCCGACCCCAGCACGGCGGCGACATGACAAATGCCTGACAGGGAATGCGCACCGGAAATGCTGTCTTGGGTTGGGCTCAGGGACAGGGCATACGCCACTGCCCCTGGATCCGTCCGACAGGGCGTATGCCCCAAACCCTGGGGCCCGCCTGTGGGTCCGGTTTGTTCGCCCAGTCCTGTGTCTTTCCCGCAATCGTCGTGAGTGAGCCGTGACGCTACCAGTCAACGCAACCGATCAACCGGAGAGCAGAATACCAGGACCCTGGCAACGGTTTATCGGGACTCAGCCCTTCCTCATCCTGGATGTGGTCATGGTCACGGAACGGGAACATGCCGACCTGCGATGGCAAGGGCGACCCACCTTGGTCGGCCAGGGCCTTGATAGAACATCCTGCACTGATGGAAGCGGTACATTTGGCTTTGCCCTTGCCGGAGCCGACATCCTGACTTCAGCGAGCTATCAGGCGACAATGCCGGGCCTGGTCGTACAGGAGTTCACAGTGCCACAGACCCGGAGCATACCTGAAACTGGCGATCACACTGGGCGCATCAGGCCGGCAATCAATACGCTCACGAGTCGATGAGTCCCCTTCCGCCCGCCCCCGGGCAGCGGACGGGATGGGCCGTATGGCGCATACCTGGCAGATGGGTCCGAATACACGGGCAGGTACAACACAGAGCCGGATGCAGATATCCTGGCGTGTGAATTCCTTCCCCGTTTGCATGAAGGTGAGGTGCTGGCAGAAATCCCGGGGATAGCGGCCTGGGTTTGGTTCACCTGTCCGGCCTCATGCGCATGTGTCTTACGGGAACCGATTAAGGGATTGGGTTGACCTCTTCCGGGACCAACCCCATGTCCTGACAGGCAGCAATTGCATGAAACCCGCCCAAGCCAAAGGGTTAATCGCTTCCATACAGGACCGCTATCAGGGTATAAAGGTAGTGTATGCCAACAAGGGAGAAGTCGGGGATCCGGACACCTTGACCGGGCAGGCAAGCTCGGGGATGGATGATCAGAGCCATGTACGCCTGAAGGCGGCGCAGTCAGGCATGCAGAGCCAACTGCTCCGTCACCTCCAGCAGGTACATCTGGCGTCCCTGGTTTGCGTGCGCTGAGTCAATGATAATCCGGGTGCCATCCCGACTGCATCGCGGATGCAAGTCGCAACGCACATCGTCGGTATAGGCAGGAGGTGACGGAAAATCTCCCAGTTCATGACGGGTGCCGGAAGGAACATGATACAGATACAGACTCTGCAGCCTTTCCGCACCCTGTGGATAGGTGTCGTTCAGGATCCAGTCCCGGTTGGGCAGATAGGTACAATGGCCGTTAAACGGCATGGCATGCCGGCCCACAGGCTCCGGTATACCTTCTCCATCCGGAAACAGGAAATAGCCGTCGCCCCAGCCAGGCCGCCGCGACCAGGCCAGAATGTGCCGGTCATCGCGCCAAATCAGATGGGAAGTGAAACCTGAATGATCGACCACCCGTATATCGGTTCCATCCCGGTTGGCCGTCACCATACGGGTGTGGAATCCGCCTGTACCGAAACGCCAGCGGTGCAGAAAGAGAAAGCGATCCCCGGATGGATTGTAGATAAGCACATTGAAGTAGTGCTTGGCGCCGGAGATATCGCCCTGGGGCAAGGGAATCGCCATGATTTGGGCCAGGCTGATGACAAGCTCTCTGGCGCCATGTCCGAGATCCATGCGCCAGATTCCGGCATTATCGGGAGCTCGCACATCAAAATTGGGATCGGTGGCACCATAGTACCCATATCCGGGGCGCATGTCTTCCAGGCGATGAAAATCGAGGGTGAGGGCCTCTTGGCCCTCGGGATGCAATGTGAAGACAGGGTAGGGCAATACTTCACTGCTGCCGGAAGAGGGTTCCAGGATACGGGCGCAAAACCGTCCCCCGCGGATTTCATTCCAGATACACCTTTCGGGGTTCTCTGCCCCGGGAATCCATTGGAGCATACAGCCTGCCTGCCAGTTCCACGCTTGGGTTTGACCGAGCCGCTGCCACGGAAAATCGGGATCCTGGAGATCGATCAGACCTATCTCCACAGCGTCCTCCGGCGTGGGGGGACGCAGATCAAAGTCAGCCCGCATGCCCAGCACCCGGTTGCCCGTTGTGTTGAACTGCCACTTGTCGTAATAGCCAAACCAGTGGCTGCCTGGCGCAGACGTTAGCGGGACCGTAGTGGACATGGTGCTACCTCCTTGAACTGGACAGGCCTGCAGAGAGACCTGCTGTGCATGTGCGCAGTGTTTTACCGGGGCGGCTCTGGACCAGAGGGTCACACGCAGATGACCCCGACCAGGGAGCGCCTTTTCGCTCGGCCTGGAAGCCAATATCGCTATACCATGATACAGTGGATGGGCGCGCATCCCCGGCCAGACGCGCAGACTCCCCTTCTGTGATGCTTCTCAAGCGTAATCTCTATTTCCGTTACGTCCTGTTTCTCTTGCCCCTGGTGGTCACGATCTTTGTCCATGAGATCACCGTCCAGTGGATCACAGGCGGCTTGTCACGTCTGCCCATGTCGGTGGAGACGCTGGCCGCCTTTGGCCTTGCCTGGGCCTGGAGTTCATTCCTCACCGGCCCCCTGATCAACACCAAGCAAATGGGGTTGGTGCTGGCAGAACGACGACAGTCCTTTGGCAAAGCCCTGCAATTCGCCCTGCTGGTCGTGGGGCTCATCACAGGGATGCAGATCCTGCTGGCCTTTACGGATTTGGGAGTCATTCTGCTCAGGAATGTCCATAGGGTCAGTTCCAGCACGACACAGGATGTGCAGACGATGTTGCAATGGTTGCTGTTGCTGCCTTTGCTGACAGGGTGTTCCTCCTTTCTGTCAGGGCCTCTGATTCGCAATCACCTGACCCGGTACATTAGCCTTTCCTCCGGGAGTGGCTTTGTTGCGGTGGTCGTCAGCATTGCCCTGATGCTGTCCAGTGAACGCATGCAGGACCAACCCATTTTGCTGCCGGTAATTGCCCTGTATGCCGGGAAAGCCAGTGAACTCTGCGCCGTAACCCTGGGCATCCTGAAACATCGGCGTGTCATCTGGAACACGCCCCTGCATCCCAACTCGGATCGGCAGCCCCTGACGTTCGGGCGCATCTTGCGCTTCTACTGGCCTCTGGCCGGCATTGTCCTCATGCAGGAATTCAGTCGTCCCCTCATCAATCTGTTCATCGCCCGCCAACCGGACGGGGAACTGTCGCTGGCCGTGCTGGCCGTGGTCTATGCCCTGGGTCAGTGGCCCTATCGATGGCTCAATGAAACCCGAACCATTGCGCCCTCGTTTCAGCATGAAGATCCTGAAGGCCGGTTCACACGGCGTTTCAATATTGCCACGGGCCTTACCTCATTGGCCCTCTCCATGCTGCTCTACTGGACGCCGGTACGCAAGGTCATTCTGGAATCGCTGCTGGACCTGGAGACCGACTTTGCCCTGCTCTGCATTGCGCCACTCATGTTGTTTGCCGCCTATTCCCCGGTAGTTGCGGTACGATCCTACCTGCAGGGGATAGGGCTCGTCGAACGGCGCACCTCGGTCATGATGCCCAGTGCACCCACACGTCTCCTGGCGATCATTGGCGCCTTGCTTTTCTTGCCAGTGCTGAATATTTCCGGCGCGCTACTGGGGGTAGCCGCCTTGCTCTGCGGCTTTGTGGTTGAGGCCCTGACCCTGGTCGTGCTGCTGCAAGGTCCCGCCATGCGCTCCGCCCGGCTCTTGTCACAAGCCCGGTAATCCCGCCACAGGGTCAATATTCTGGCCAGAAACCGGTACACAGGATTCCACCGATTTGCTCTCGTGCCTGGATCCGGAGAGAATCCGGGGATGGGAGTTGCCGGGCAAACCCGTCCTGTGACGGTATCGCGGCGATTTCCGCCTGTCCCGGACACAGAACCTGACTTTCATCCCTGTCCTGTCACCGCCAGAAGTTACATGCAGGCCCAAGCGGTTGTTTTCCCTCAAGCCCATCAAGTGGAATTTGCCTCGGTAACGGTGCCGGATCCGAACGACGATGACATTGTCGTGGAAGTGATGCAATCCTGGATCAGCAATGGCACGGAAGGCTCCTATCTGCGGGGGGAACGCATTGCCGGGGACACGGCCTATCGCCCGGGCGATCCCGTGCCTTTTCCCGTGGTGGCCGGTTATCAGAAAGTAGGCCGCGTCAGCTGGGTCGGAGCCAATATCCGTGATGTCACGCCAGGGGAGATCGTCTTTGCCGCCACGGGTCGCATTGAGGGCATGTTTCATGGAGCCGGCGGACAGGTTTCCCCCAGTATCAGTAACCGCGAGTCCATTTGGAAACTGCCTGCCGATCCGGATCCCCTGGCTTTCGCGGGCATGGTGTTAACCCAGGTGGGATACAACTGCGGAACGCGGGCCGCGTCCCGCCCCGGTGACGGTGCCCTGGTACTGGGTGATGGCATGGTAGGCCACTGGGCAGCCCAGACACTGTCTCTGCTTGGCGTACGGGTCATGATGCTGGGACGGCATGCCGACAGGCTGGCCAAGTTTCCGCCAGCACCTACCCATTTCAAAGTGCATGAGAAAGAGGAAGATTGGCCCACCGTCCTGGCTGCCTGCTTTCCCGAGGGATTGCATATCCTGGTGGATACGGTAGGTTCCGTCACCCACCTGCAGGCAGTGCTGCCATTCATGGTCAAGCACGGCCAAATCGTGTCTGCCGGATTTCACGGCACCGACGATCGCATTTCCCTGCAGGACTTGCGCCAGCGGGAACTGTCGGTCCATTCCGTCTCCGGCTGGACACGGGAGCGGATGGATCAGACCCTGCGGCTGATCGCGACGGGTCAGCTGCAGACCCTCCCGCTCATCACCCATCGCTTTCCGGTCCAGCAGGCAGCAGATGCGTGGAACCTGATCGCCACAAGGTCAGAACCGGTTCTGGGTGTCATTCTGGACTGGTCATAGGACACCAGGGAAGTGCACACATGCCAGAAACCATGAAGGCTATCCAGATTCAGCAACCGGGACAGGCGGCATGGATTGAGACGCCGGTGCCTGAGTTGCCAGCGGACGAAGTGATGGTCAGGGTAGAATCCGTCACGACGTGTCCCCATTGGGATCTGCACATTCTGGCGGGCGATCCCATGTTTCCGGGCGATACCCTGGAGTATCCTTACCCGGTGGGCCAGCCAGGCCATGAAATGGCGGGTGAGGTGGTCCAGGTCGGCACCGCCGTCACAGATTTCCGCTTGGGGGACAAGGTGGTGGCATGGCGCGACCCCGGCAAGTCGCGCATTGGTTCCTATGCCCAGTATGTGCCTTTTGCTACAGACAACCTGCTGGCCTTGCCCCAGGATGCCGACCTCGCCCAGGTGACTTCCCTGGAACTGGCCATGTGCGTTCAGGTGTCCTTTGATCAGCTGAATCCCCTGCATGCCATCAAGGGGAAACGTGTCGTGATCAGTGGTTTGGGTCCGGCGGGCCTGATTGCCGTGCAGATGGCGCACCTGTACGGTGCCCGCGAAGTGCTGGCCATCGATCCTGTGCCCGCCCGTCGGCGTCTGGCTACCGAGTTGGGCGCTGCACTGGCCGTGGCTCCGAATGCCTCCTGCCTGGAACTCCCAGGGCACGCAGCCCGTAACTGGGACACCGGGATGGACTTTACCGGGTTGGCGCCATCTGTGGGAACACTGATGGAACTGTGTCAGGCCCATGTACACGTGTTTGGCGTGTTCCGGGATTCCGTACCTTGGGGTTTTGCCGCGTGGCGGAAAGGGTTATCCCTGATTGGTTATGCCCGCCATAACCGGGAAGCGGCCCGGCACGCCTTGCAGCTGGTGCTCAGGGGATACCTGAATTTGCGCATTCTGGCCACGCAGGACCTCCCGCTGTCAGCGTATGCGCACGGAGTGGATTTGCTTGGACACAAGGAAGCCGTCAAGATTCGGTACCTGCCCTGGGCATAGTCCGGTTTTTGTCTCCATGTTCCTGTCTTATCCCGGGTTGCACCTGGTGGGGCAGAACAGATACAATCCCAGCGGATGTGAAGATGCAAGACTTGAAAATTGGTGTAATCGGGGCCAGTGGACGGGGTACGCTGGCGGCCCATGCACACCGTCCCGACCGGGGTTCCCGGATCACAGCCTGCTGCGACATAAAGGAAGACGCCCTGGCGCAATGCCAGGATCGCTATGGTCCGGGCGTCTTCACGACGCAAGACTACCAGGCGTTGCTGGAGCAGGATTTGGATGCTGTATTCATCTGTACGCCGGACTACCTGCATCATGCACACGCGCTGGCAGCCATTCAGGCCGGTGTCGCCATCTATCTGGAAAAGCCGTTGGCCATTACCATAGCGGACTGTGACGACATCCTGTCCCAGGCGGCCCAGGCCCAGACCAGGTTGTACCTGGGACACAACATGCGGCACATGGATTTCATATTGGCCATGAAGGATCTTATTGACCAAGGGGTTATCGGTGAGGTCAAGACGGCCTGGTGCCGACATTTCGTGGGCCATGGCGGGGATTTCTATTTCAAGGACTGGCATGCAGATCGCCGGCTGTCCACAGGCATGTTGCTGCAGAAAGCCACGCATGACATTGACATTCTGCATTGGCTTTGCGGGGGCTATACCCACACGGTCAACGCCATGGGAGCGCTCACGCTCTATGGCCAGATCCAGGACCGCAACGACGAGCCGCAGTCCCGTCCCAAACACAATCTGGCCCATTGGCCGCCGTTAACCCAGCAGGGCCTCCACCCGGTCGTGGACATTGAGGATGTCAGTATGATGCACATGCATTTGGACAATGGTGTGCTGGCCTGTTATCAGCAATGCCACTTTACGCCGGACTATTGGCGCAATTACACCCTTATCGGTACCGAAGGACGGCTAGAGAACTTCGGCAACGGGGAGCCCGGCACGCGGGTTCAGGTCTGGAATCAGCGGCGCTTGGGCTATGACGGGGATGCCGATCTTTCCATCCCGGCTGCCTCAGGGCAGGGCGGCCACGGCGGGGCCGATCCCCGTATCGTCAATGAATTCCTCCAATTTGTCCGCAATGAAGTCAAAGCCAGCACTTCTCCGGTGGCCGCTCGTTACAGCGTTGCGGCCGGTTGCTGTGCCACCGAATCGCTCCGTAGCCACGGTGTGCCTGTAGACATTCCCCCTCTGGATGCGCGTGTAGTCGACTACTTCGATTCCCTGGCCCACCGTTGAACTCCAGCCATCCCCAGACCCATGCCTCGCCTGGTTCCACCCAGGGAAACCTCTGGGGCAATTCCTGCCGCGGTGTGCGTTGCCCGCGATCCTCTGCCTGTTGACGCCGTAGAAGAGGCTGTTCGCGGGCACGCTGAAGCTACCACGGCGTTGGCCCGGCATCCGGACAGTTGTGGGGTATGACTATCATGGCAATGGCATATAGGCCGACGGCAGATATAGCAAACCCGTCAGGCCAGAGAGCTACTTGTGTCTCACCAGACTCCGCTTCATGTCTACAGGATCAGGATTACATCTGTCAGTGCCAAATTGTTACAATGCAGACACCGAGAGCCACTGCCTGCCACAAGTACCTGAACAGTTACCGGGGACAGGTCCAAGACCCAACTCCGTCGGCCCATGACACTTCTGCCACGACTTTCCGGCCTCTTGCCATGGCCAAGACCCTACACCCTGGATACCCTGAAGGGCGATCTCTTTGGGGGCATTATGGCGGGGATTGTGCTGTTCCCCATCTCGCTGAGCTATGGGGTAATATCCGGCTTGGGCCCTATAGCGGGTTTGTACGGGGCTATTGCCGTGTCCCTCTTCGCCTCGCTTTTTGGTGGCGTGTATGCCATGATTCGGGGCCCCAACATATTCCTGGTCACGGTTTTGGCCGCCATGGTGGCAGAGCGCGCTACCAGTCTTGCGGAAGCTCTCACCATCGCCATGCTGGCCGGGATTTTTCAGATTGGGTTTGGACTGTTGAAGCTTGGTCGTTATGCGGCCTATACGCCCTACCCGCTGCTCGCGGGACTGTTTTCGGCATTGGGATTCGTGTTGTTCACCTCCCAGACCCTTCTGGTGTTGGGGTCATCCACCCGCAGCGGCAGTGTGATCGCCACATTTCAGGCTTGGCCCAATGCCATTGCCCAGGCGAATCTTCACGCTCTGGCCATTGCCGGTCTTGCCTTTGCGGCCATCCTCTTCTGGCGCGGGCGTCTGGCGAGATTCATACCCGTTCCCGTCGTCATGCTTGTGGTCGGCTGGCTCGCAGGAGCCCTGGGGTTCAGGGACGCTCCTGCCATTGGTCATATCGCCCTGGGCATACCGCATCCCAGCCTGCCCGTCCTGTCTCTCGAATTCCTGCTGCGCAACGTGCAGACGGCTTTCATCCTGGCCCTGCTTAGTTCCGTAAGCACCCTGGTGATTGCCTTTCTGGTGGATTCTATGACGGGACACCAGCATCGTCCTGATCGGGAACTCATGGGGCTGGGCGTAGGCAATATCGTTGCGGGGCTATTTGGTGGCATCCCGGGCGGCGTAAGCACAGGGGTTCTTACCAACATTTACAGCGGAGGACGCACGCCTGTCTCCGGGATTACCGCGGCCCTGTTTCTGTTGGCCATTGTGGTCATTCCTGGCTCTGCCACCCTGATCAGCAGAATTCCCTTTGCCGTTCTCGGTGCGATCGTGATGGTAACCAGTATGGCCGCCGTGGAATGGAAATTCCTCCGGCGCATCCATCGGGTAACCCCCAATGATGCCTTTGTCTTTCTGGCCACCTTCGTCCTGGCCGTGTTCGTTGACTTCATGGGTGCCATTGTGATCGGGTTTGTATTGTCCGGGCTACTGGGTGCCCGACGCATGGCGGAGGAAGAACTGCGGCAACTTATTTCCGTGCCCTTGCTGGACCAGACTATACAGGAGGACAGTGACCAGCTGTCAGATCCCTTTGCCACCCAAACCGGATTGATCATTTTCCCTGATCGGGTTTCGGTCGCTTCGGCCCGGGAGCTGGCCCGTATTGTCTCCGCCGACATTCGGACGCACCGCATCATTGTATTTGACATGTCCCGGACCATCTACCTGGACATCACAGCCGCTACTATAATAGGGCAACTGGTCAATGCAGCCATCGCCCGCAAAACCAAGGCTTTTGTCATTATAGGGTTATCCGACAAGGTGGCAGCTACACTTCACTCTCTGGATCTTCTGTCCCGTGTACCCAAGGAGAATTTCGCCCGAGATATGGAGGAGGCACGGCAGATCATCGCCCCCATGTTGCAGGACAACCCGGATTCCTGACGGGTTCCCGGCAAGGGGAGAACTTCAGGTATCAGGTATCAGGCTACGCAGAAGCAGAAAGGCAACAGGTATGGAACCGCAGGCGATCCAGATTGATTCGATCCATGTTGGCCAACCCCAAACATACCATGATGAACATGGAACATGGCAGTCGGCCATCTACCGGCAGCGGGTGTCGGGTCCCGTGCGGCTGGAACTTTCTGGCCTGGCCGGCGACGAGGTCGCGGACAAGCAACATCACGGCTGGCCCAACATGGCAGTTTGCTGCCACACGCTGGATGACTATCGCTTCTGGCAGGAAAAGCTGGATCTGGATCTGGCACCGGGCGGCGTAGGCGAAAACTGGACCTTGGCGCATGCCCGGGAAGAGACCATCTGCCTGCTGGATGTCTATGATGTGGGTACAGCGCAGGTTCAGGTCTCAAAACCCCGTACGCCCTGCCACAAGCAAGCCAAACGGGTTGGACGCCCGGACTGGGTCCGACTGGTCCTGCAGGAACTGCGCACCGGGTTTTACCTTCAGGTCCTGCGTCCCGGTACGGTACGGACCGGAGACGTTTGGCACCTGCAGGAGCGGCCCTATCCCGATATTTCGCTCCGGGCTCTCAACCGCTGTGTACATCAGCAATTTGATCCCGAACTGGCCGCCCGGGCCAACGCGATTCCTGTATTGGACCCTTTCTGGCGCAAGCAGCTGACCAAGGCGGCTTTGACCGCAAACGCCGCGCATACATAGGGAACGGCAGAGCCGTGCGCGTGGCACGGCATCGTCTTTCTCTTGCCTTTGTCTGGGGTCGCGCACGGTTGGCACTTGATTACTTCCCCGCAATTTACTATTCTCAGTAGCAATAACGTATTGTCCCCCACCCTGCTGTCGGGACCCTGGCCGTTGGCGCATGGTACCGGCGGGGCCGGGCCCATAGGGCTATACGTCGTTGTGCATTCGCCGGCAAGAAGTCAATGGAGAAGTTACGCATGGCACAAAACCCAACTGATTCAGCTACAGGCGAAACACCCAGCAAGACAGCCCAACTGGTCGCTGCCGTGCGAGCGGACGTTGTGAAATATTACGACAATCCTCCCTACCTGGATGAATTGGCCATTCATTTTGCGGGTCCTTTCTGGCGTGCCGTGCTTGCCAATGGCCTGGTGCGCTGGATCGTCGTCAAGAAAATCCTGTCCAAGGTGGCTCCCACCAGTCCCGTCGTGGTCCTCAGAGCACTCTTTGGCGAAGAACAGATTCCGCATGCCCTGGACGCAGGCATCCGGCAATATGTCATTCTGGGTGCGGGTTATGATACTTTCGCCATGCGCCGGGAGGACTTGCTCGATACCCTCACCATCTACGAACTGGACCAGAAAGCCACCCAGGAGGAGAAATTCCGGCGTATGGCCAAGGCCAATATCCCCCGTCCCCGCAACACGCGTTACGTGCAAGCCGATCTGGAACGCGAAGATATGTGTGACGTACTGGCCGAGGCCGGATTTGATTTTGACCAGCCGGCGGTTTTTTCGTGGTTCGGCGTTACCTATTACCTGAGTCATGAGGCCATCAGGGAAACCTTGCAGACGATTGCGACGCGCATGGCCCCCGGGTCATACGTCATGTTCGACTATCTGTCGGATCCTGCGTTCACACCGGATGACTGGAAAATCATCCAGGAAAAGTCGGCAGCCTTCGTGGCGAAAAGGGGCGAACCCTGGATCGCCAGCTTTGATCCCACGAACCTCGAATCCTACTTGCACGACCTGGGTTATCATGACTTTGAGCATCTGGGTCCCCAGGATGTGGGTCCCCGTTACCTGGCCGGCCGTACCGATGTCCTCTATCCCGAGTTCATGGGCATGTGTCGGGCGATCACCCGTGGCGCTTAGCCTGCACCGAGAGCTGTGGGATGCTTGCACAAGAGTGGATTGCCCCTTGACAGGTTGGCGCGGGTCCGAGCACGCAATCCCCTCACACCGTTGCGGGGCGCCCTAACCACAGCTTCAGACCAAAGGAATAGATGGCCTGGTGTCATCCTGCGGAGGTTCAACCACACTGGTATTCGGTCTGCACGTACGGGACAGTAATCATCATGCCGTGTCCCTGGGGCAGTCAACCATATGCAAGAAACTTGCGGGCTGGTGCACCAGCGAACCTGCTGTGCCTTCCTGTGGCATCCACGCCTCCGGGCTGGGGTACGCCCGGAGTGGCGGTCTCCCCATAGGATGCCTCTCTGTCCGTCCCTCGACCCACGCCGGGCCCCCGCGGAAGTGCGGGCCGTGACAGGCGCTGGCGTACGGACCGACGGGGAGCGGGAAGCGGGTCCACCCGGTGCCGCGAGGGATCGCAACAGATCTGTGCACGCCGCCGTGGCCCAATCCTCTCCTTGAGGTGACACCAGTGGACCGCCTGCCGGATGAAGAGGGACGGTGGAGTGGTCGGAGGGCGGGCCGTCGTGCGCAGGCGCTGCATATGGCCACCATGTCCGTGATGAGGAGGGAAGGAAGCTACCTACGCTTCTGGCAAAACCTGCGGACACGAGGCAAACGGGCCAAGTCGCCCTGGTAGCCGTCATGCGCCAGCTCCTGCTGCACCGGAATGCCGTGGCACGGCGAGGGACACCTTGGTTGCCACAGTATGTGCGCTCCTCTTCTGCCTAGACCTGCCAAAACTGGACTTCCAACACAGATACTGTCTTCTGTCGGAAACTTGCACACGGGATTAAACACCAAAAGACAGCATGATTGAGGTTATCTTTGATGGCCTGCCTTAATTCCGCGATCCTGGTACCGCGTAAAGGTTTTCTTGACCGGTATTTGATTTGGTGGTGTATAAAAGAATAATATAAAAGAATAATAATGCGCGAAGGATGTCCTGTCTCCAAGTGGAGGCGGATAGACAAGAGTGTAGTCCCGTTTGCGGTCAAGCCCATATCTCACAAAGACCAAGCCAACGCTTTTGGCGTCATTTGCGCACAACAGACCTGACAATGTAGCAGGCAAGAGCTGTCATGAGTGACCAAGGTTCTGGTTGGTTCCTCATATGAACTGTAACCGCGGTCTGGATCTCTTGCAGGTACATTGGGGTCTTGCAGGGAGAAGAAGGGAATACCTCCAAATGGAAACAAGGGAACGGTAGGACAGTGGAACTGGGGAAGAAGCCAAACATGATGGAATACACCAATTGCCTTGAAACTTCAGGCGAAATGTCGGCAGGAACTGGCCGTAACCAACGGGAAGGGCCTGGAACTGACACGTCAATCGCTGTCGTGGGCATGGCCTGTCGGTTTCCCGGCGCTGACGACCTCACGGCCTTCTGGCACCTGCTGGAAGCGGGCAGGAATGCTGTCACCGAAGGGGTTCCGGGTTCTGGCATGGGCCGTGTGGGTGACCTGTTTCATGATGCTGCCGTGCAGAACGAAGCCTGCCGTTTTGGTGCCTACCTCGACGGGATTGACCAGTTCGATGCCGAGTTCTTTCGTATTTCACCCGTTGAGGCGCAACTGCTGGACCCGCAGCAGCGCCTTATGCTGGAAACCAGCTGGCAAGCCCTGGAAGATGCCGGCATTGACCCGGATCGTCTCCAGGGCAGTCGTACCGGGGTTTATGCCGGGATCAGCAATAACGAATACCGGGGCCTGATCCTGGATGCCAGCGATACCGCCGAACCGGCTTCCAGCTTGTATGCGGTCACGGGTACCTCCTTTAACACTGCTATCGGGCGGGTGGCCTTCTTCCTGGGTTTGCAGGGCCCGGCGATGGCCGTTGACACCGCCTGTTCGTCTTCCCTGGTGGCGGTCCATCAGGCCGTGACCGGACTGCTGCGGGACGAGACGGATTTGGCCCTGACCGGAGGGGTACACACCATCCTGTCGGGACGGTTGCTGGAACTGCGGGGGAATGCCGGGATGCTGGCTCCGGATGGGCAATGCAAGACTTTCGATGCCGCGGCCAACGGCTATGTGCGGGGAGAAGGCTGTGGCATTCTGGTTCTGAAGCGGTTGCGAGACGCGGAAGCGGACGGCG
>CAXXOQ010000123.1:0-2225 GCA_963664185.2 Caldilineaceae bacterium
ATGCCCAGTGGTGGCGTTATCGGCTGCCGGGCTACGGTGCTGTGAACTGGTACCACTACCTGGACGAGTTGTTCCAGGCCGGATACGACGAAGCCCTGAGTGTGGAGCATGAGGATTCGGTCTGGGCGGGTACGGAAGAGGAGGCTGTGCGCGGGTTGCAGCTTTCGCACCAGTTCCTGACCCCTTTCATCGTCTAGGCACCTGGTAAGCTATCTTTGTATTTGTCCATGACAAACGGGTAGTGCGGACGCCGGGATCCCGCATTTGCGCCCAATGGCCACCACAGGTTCCCGGCCGCTGGGATCCCGGACATAACCCCGCATCTAAGCCCCACGCTGCCGACGGATGCGGGCCGGTTCGCTGTCTCCCTGGGTGTCCCGGGAGAAAATGCGCCGCGATCGGTCCTGCAGCGGCAATGCGGTTTTCACACCGCCCTGGGCGTGGGATTCATGCAGGGCCATCGCGACCTCCAGTGCCTGGCGGCCGTCTTCCCCGTCACACCTGGGACTGGTCCCTGTGGCGATGCAGTGGACAAGATCCTCAATAATGGCTTCGCCCATGCCGCGCAAGTGCGTAGGCCAGGGATAGGGTGACTTGACCGGCAAGCCCCGGTCGCGCACCCCACCCTTAATCATCCGGTACAGTTCGAAATCCAGGCCATGGGCGGAGGAACGAATGCGTCCTTCCGTACCAATCACTTCAAAGTCCCACTCGGCCGCGCCACTGGGAGTGCCGCGCAGGAATCCGCGTACCCCGTTGTCAAATGCCAGATACCCGTTTCCCTGCAAGTCGCCATCCGCAGGCATGGTGGCGTCGGCCGCGATTTCCCCAAACACCCAGCTGACATTGCCGTCCGCCAGAAAACGCAGGGTGTCAATCAGGTGGCTGCCGTTGTGGGACAGGCCACATTGACCATATCCGGTCACGTGCAGGATCTTGCCCAATTCCCCCTGTGCGATGAGTTTGCGGGCTTCGGTGAACAGCGGATGCCAGCGGCGGGCACAATTGATGGCCAGCACTACGCCCTCGTCATGGCATGTCTGCACCATGACATCGGCCTCCGCCAGACTCAGGGCGATGGGCTTTTCCGCCCATATGGCCTTGATGCCGGACCGGGCACAATGCACCACGATATCGGCACGATACCGGGCTGTCGTACAGACACTGACGATATCCAGGTTTTCGGCTTCCAGCATCTGCCGGTAATCGGCATAGACATGCGCTGCATCCAGCTCCCAGCGTTGGGCGAATGCCTGGCGCTGACCTTCATGCGGGTCGGCACCGGCCACCAGCCGGGTGTAGGAAGATTGGGCATAGCTGGGTGCGTGGCAGTAGGGCAGAAACACGACACCGCCCCTGCGTACTTCATGCACAATCTCATCGTCAAAAGTGCTGCCCATGCGGCCCAGTCCAATAACGCCGGCTCGGAGTATGCTCATGGCAGAGGTTTCCTATTGTGATTGACGTGGTACCAGATCCGTGGAGGCCCAAGTCTATCATTGCAACCCATGCGCTTCCGTACACCTGGCGACCGCCTGGTATTGGACGGAGCCTGGATACTTCGGTACAGTCTGGAACCCGTCCCCATGGCCTCCATGTCTTCAGGTGTGGGGGTTATCCACTTGCTGTACTATGCCCTGGATGACACAGGCCCGGCGACGCAAGGGCCGGACATTCCAGCCCAATTGGGACAATACGGCGGTGGTATCCCGGTTGGGATGGCAGTTGCATAGCACCGAGGACCAGAGAGGCGTGATCCTGTGTGCGAACCAGGCCAGAGCTGGTGTCACCGGTACGACATGCTCCAACAGGGCCAGTTGCCCGTCGGGTTTCAGAATGCGCTGGATTTCGGCCAGGGCTGCCTGTTGATCCTCCACGCTGCAGAGTACCAGGCAGGACAACACGCAATCGAAACTTTGATCCGGAAAAGGCAGTTCCTCGGCCCGGGCCTGATATACGCGGATGGCAGCCGGGGCCTTGGCCGCCAAACACTCTGCCTCCTCGACTCGTATGGTATCAGGTTCGATGGCAGCCACCTGACATGAACGGTGGTACTCCTTGAAGTTGGGCCCAGAGCCACAACCAATCTCCAGGACATAACCACGCAGGGGGGCTACCAGTCGGGAGCGCCAGGCCAGTCTGTTAAGCAGAGGCCACTGCCAAATCGTTTTGCTGTCTTTCATGGTCCCCGCCTTGCCAATATCTTTTCCAGGTACACGCTGACA